>CAJOFP010000026.1 GCA_905233795.1 uncultured Oscillibacter sp.
CGAACTTTCAAGCTGTCAGAAGCGCCGCTTTACGGGGCTATGTCCCTGCCTTATACCCATTGTCTTTCCCGTCCGCGTGATTTTTATCATTTTACGCTTTCGGCTTTTCATCATTTTACGCTCGCCCGGATTGATACTTAATATTTATATATTTATCGTCACTCTTTTCATTTTCCCCAATCCACCAAAGAAAATGATTTGAGTAACTTCACCCGGTTGCGAACAAAATAAACATATGGGTATAATAGCCCCGCGGTCTGGAGCCTTAGAAACTCCAGTGCGTTGAGCATTCTGTTTACTCGGCGTAGGGCATACGGGTACTGGGAATACCTGTCGCCTACCGCTCTTTATGTTTCGTACTTAAATTATATCACGGCTTCCCAAAAAGCGCAAGTCCTTTTTGGGAAAAATTTAAAATTTTTTCATAATTATTTTTAATAAAAAATCCCCCCGGCGTCTTATGGCGTCAACAGGGGGATTTTTTATTTTATTATTCTTGTTCCAATAACGCGACCGCGTGGGCGGCGATTCCTGAACCGTCGCCGGTAAAGCCCAGATATTCTTCCGTCGTGGCTTTAATATTCACCTGTCCGGTTGAAATATTTAACGCGTTCGCTATATTTTCCGTCATTTTGGATTTATATCCGGCGATTTTGGGCTTTTGCGCGATCAACGTCGCGTCCAGATTGGCGATAGCATATCCCGCGCCGCGCAGACGCTCCCCGACTTCTTTCAAGAGCTTGATACTATCCGCGTTGTGATATTTTTCGTCCGTATCGGGGAAAAGCTGTCCAATATCGGGCATGGCCGCCGCGCCAAGTAAGGCGTCCATAATCGCGTGTGTCAACACATCCGCGTCAGAGTGTCCCAACAGTCCACGATCCCACGGGATTTGCACGCCGCCCAATATTAAAAGCCGGTTTTCCGATAATCTATGCACGTCATACCCATGTCCGACGCGAAATTTTATCATAATATTAATACGCCGCCTTAAAATTTATTTTTTATATTATTCGCCCCGCATACGTTTTTCGAGAACGGCGCGGGCAAGTACAAAATCCATCGGCGTTGTGATTTTCATATTTTCCTCGTCGCCGTCTATTAAATATACGATTTTACCCAGCGCTTCCACGGCGGAGCAATCGTCCGTGATATTCGCGCCGTCCTGAACGGCTTTTTGCAACGCGGCTTTTAATAAATCCGCGTCGAATACCTGCGGGGTCTGTATGGCTCTTAAACAATCCCGCTCCGGCGTCTTTTCCACGGCGTTTACATTATTTTTCGCGCTTTTTTCCGCGTCTCCCGCGCTTTCCTGATTTTTATCTTGATTATTATCTTGATTATTTTCCCGGATTTGTTTAATTTGCTTGATTTGTTTAATCGTATCTTTGACGGGAATCGCGGGGGCGGCGGCGCCGTATATAATCGCCGTTTCAATCGTCTGATTGATTAAATCCGGCGTTATCAACGGACGGGCGCCGTCGTGAACCGCCAATAAACCGGCGTCGCGTCTTGCCGCCATCGCCGCCAGTAAAACCGAATGGGCGCGGGTCTCCCCCCCGACGACTACTTGAGAGCATTTATCAATCTTATAATCCGCGCACAGACGCGAAACGGTTTCCAAATCCTGTTCCCGCGCCGCGACAATAATTTCATCGACGCGCCGCGATACCTGTAACGCCGCCAGCGTCCGCGCCAATACCGGCGCGCCGTTTAAATCCATCAGCAATTTATTTTCCGATCCCATACGGCTGGAACTTCCCGCCGCCGGTACCAGCGCCGTACAGACTGCGCGCTTTTTTGAATGCTTAATCACCCGCAAATATTTCAATGAAGTAGACAGCATATTTTTTCAACCCGTAATTTATTTTATTTTCATCATATAATATTATTAATTTTAATATTATTGCGTCGGACTCGCGTTTTGCTGAACATTCGCCGGATTGTCGCGCCGTATGGCGTCCATTAAACGCGCCTCCACGTCCTGATATTCGCTCCGTTCCGCCAGAACAATTTCAGAAATCATGATTTGCTTGGCGTTATATAACATTTTCCGTTCTCCGGTGGACAGTCCGCGTTGGCTCTCCCGCCGCACCAATGTCTTGACGACCCGCGCCACTTCGTACAAATCCCCGCTTTTCATCCGGGTTAAATTTTCCTGATAACGCTTGTTCCAGTTCGTGTTGATTTCCACATCCAAATCGGGAATGGCGTCCATCAGTTCCCGCGCCTCGTTCGCGCTCATGACGTTCCGGATGCCTTTGGCTCCGGCGCCGGATGTGGGAATTTTCAGCGTCAGACCGCCTGTCGGCATACTGAACACATAAAATTCTTTTCGCACCCCGGCGATTTTCTCCTCTACAATATCCTCAATTTTCCCCGCTCCGTGCATGGGATGAACCACATAATCTCCGATGCTAAACATTACGGCGCCTCCTTCCGTATACGCCCTTTGGCGCGTCCTCACTGTTTCCTTTTACTTTCCGTCCATTGATTACAATATAGACAAATTTATTATATCACAATCGGAAAATATTTACAACGATTATTTTTCATATTTTTTATATTTTTTATTTTATTTTTTAATTTTTTTATATTTTTATATATTATATTTATTTATATAAATTTTTATATTCATCTCAAATCCGGGGGGTAAATAAAAAAAACTTGCGTTCCATATAAAATATGCTATAATCACTCCGCCGGACGGACAGGAAAGCCGCGACGTATCCGAAATGCCGGAACGTCAGCGGGCGTTTCTATCTATATAAATATATAAATTATTATATTATAATTATAAATTATATAAATTTATATAATTATTTATAATTTATTAATTTTATTTATATATTTATTTTTTCCATGTCCCGACGGCGTATGAAAATACGCGACGTATCCAAAAAAACCGGAACGTCAGCGAAAGGATTGATTTTTTATGAACATCATGAAAACGACAGGCAAAAAATACGACGCGCATTACATGACCGGTCTCGCGCTCATGTCCGCGATTGTGATTTTATTGGCAAGCACGCCGCTCGGCATGATCCAGCTGCCCGTGATTAAAGCCACCACGACGCATATCCCCGTGATTCTCGGCGCGATTCTCATGGGGCCTCTCGCGGGCTGTATCCTCGGCGGCGTATTCGGGATTTGCTCCGTTATCAGCAATACATTCACGCCGACATTATTATCTTTCGCGTTCTCGCCGTTCATGTCCGTCACGGGACTGTCCGGCGCGTTGAAAGCCCTCTGGATCGCCGTCGGCTGCCGCGTCATGATCGGTCTTGTGTCCGGCTGGCTCTGGATCGGCCTGAAAAAATTAAAATTCAACGATATGGCCGCGCTTCCCATCGTCGGCTTTATCGGCTCCATGACAAATACAGTCTGCGTCATGGGCAGTATCTATATTTTATTCGCCCAGCAGTACGCTGAAGCCCGTCAAGTCGCCATGAGCGCCGTTTTCGGCATGATTATGGGCACCGTCACGGGCGCGGGCGTCATGGAGGCGTTGGCGGCGCTTGTTTTAGTCACGGCCATCGGCAAGGCGCTTCTGCGCTTTACGCCCGCCGTCATCCGGGGATTTTCCCGCGCCGCGTGAATAAACATCACGCCTGATTATTATATCAAACATCACGCTTAATAATTATAATTATATTAAATATCATGCCTGAGCATATTACAACCAATATTACGCCGTCCGCGCCGTTATTACTGGCGTTCGACATCGGCAATACGACGGTTTTATTCGCCGGTCTGGACGGGGAACGCGTGATTTTTAAAACCCGCTTCCCCACGATTTACAATCAAGACCGCAAGCGAAATTATAATCTTGATAATCTTGATAATAATCAAGATTATCAAACCGGGAATTTTTACGCGAATAAAATCCGGGATATTTTGCTTGAAAATCATATATTACAGCGGGATTTTCAATTTTTATCCTGTATTATTTCATCCGTCGTCCCGCCGGTCTCGCGGGAAATTCAAGACGCGGTTTATAATCTCACAAATCAAAATCCCCTGATCGTCGGCCCGGATTTAAATACCGGATTAAAATTTCTCATCGACGCGCCGGAAAAATTGGGCGCGGATCGAATCGCGCTCGCGGCGGGCGCTTTCCGTCTCTATCAGCCGCCGCTGATTCTCATCGACATGGGGACGGCGACGACAATCGACATTCTCGAACCGCCGAATATTTATCCGGGCGGCATTATTCTGCCGGGGGTTCAAATCTCCCTCGACGCCTTGACTTCCCGTACCGCACAGCTTCCCGAATTAAATTTATATCAGGATTTTCATAATTTTTATTATAAAAATAATATAAATAATAAAATTAATCAAAAAATCCCCCTGATAGGCAAAAACACTATGGACTGCATACGCGCCGGGGGACTGTACGGCTCCGCCGCCGCGCTCGACGGCTTGTTAGACCGTATCGAAAGCGAAATCAGACATCCGTCCCGGATCATCGCCGCCGGGGGACTGTCTGAAATCATCGTTCCCTTGTGCCGCCATTCTATCGAAATTCATCCCGATTTGCTCCTGTACGGCCTCCGCGTTTTATATAATCTAAATCATTCAATATTTCATAAATCATAAATTAATAATAAATTTTTATTATTTTTATTAAAAAATTAAAATAAAATAATCCGTCGCGCTTTCTCAATTTATCGCGTAACGGATTATTTTATTTATTTTATTTTTATAATTTATTTTATAATAATATAAATAATATATTAATCGCGCTTTGACTCAATCCGGGACGCGATATACGGCCCGACTTCTTCATATGGAATTTCCAGCGCGGCGGATAACTCGCCGTATAAAAGCCGCTCCGCCTGTTTCATGTAATGCTCATCCGTCATCCCCAAACGACGGCTGCGCGAACGCGCCTGTTCCCGCTTGGCGTAAATCGCCATTGTCAACTCCACAAGATCCATCGTGTCACTGGAGTGAATCGCCTCCTGATACCGCCGCGTCAGCGCCTGTGATGTGGGGGCTTTCCACGCCCGCGCCCGGATATTGGGTATCTTGCCGATTAACGCCTCCGCGTCCTCGCGGCTCATCACGGGACGTATCGGCGCTTTTTGATTGTCCACCGGCGTATAAATCACGCCGTCCTGATGCAATGGCCTGAGCTGATAATATTCCCGATCCCGTTCCGCGAAAGACAATCCCGGTTTCGTGACGCTTTCCACGCGGCAGACGCCTGTCGTGCCGTACACAACCAGATCGCCCGGCTGATAAATCAAATCTCCCGTTTCAGTGCGTTCCATGATCAGATCCCTCTCTTCCGTTCCGCTTTCTCATGATTTTATTATATCACAAATTCCCCCAAAATGTAAGCGAAATTTTTATTTTATATAAATTTTATCTGTCATTTCTATAAATTTTATCCAAAATTCCATCAATTATATAAAAATGACATATCAAATTTATATTATTATATAATAAATTATATAATAAAAATTAAAAACTCCCCCATCCGTCGCGTTGGGGGAGTTTTTGATAATTTTATTTTTAATATTTATAAATTATTATATTATTTATATAATTATAAATTTATAATAAATTATTCCGCGTCGGTCTCGCCCGCGTCCGCGCTTTCGGCGTCGGCGGTTTCTTCCGTCTCCTCGCCGGATTCTTCGCCCGCGTCGGCGTCATCCGCGTTTTCTTCGGCGGCTTCCTCGACAGCCGGAGCCATCGCGTTGCGGGTCACGATATAGGCGCCTAACGTCGTCCAGTTGACTTCCACGTTATCCTGAGAAACCAGCGCGGACATCTCATCGCCTAATCCGGCGTTTTCAAATAAATCCGCGACGCTTTGATAATCCTGTACCGCGTCATTGGCCAGACCGTTTAAAGACTCGGCGAAATTCACGTCAAATTCCGCTTTCTGGGCGTCGTCCAAAGACTGATAAGCCTCATAGATAGCCGTCCGCAGTTCCGTGACGGCGTCCTCATCGAAATCGACGATTTGTAACGCCTGCGCGCAGGATACTAAATCATATGCCGCTTGAGCCTCTTGAACCGCCGGGTCGCTGGTATCGCCAAAACCGACGCATTCCAAGAACAAAGCCCGCATTGTCTCCGCGTCCGCCTTGACTTCAGCCGCTTCTTCCGATACTTCTTCCGATTCCACAGGCGCTTCGTCCGTATCTTCAGCCGTTTCGTTTTCCGTCTGGGCGGCTTCTTCCTCGTTTTCCGTCTGCGCGGTCTCTTCCTCACTCGTCGTGGCGCCGCCTCCGCAGGCGGCTAAACTCAGGCACAGAACGCCCGCGAGAATCAGCGCGTACAGTTTTCGCGTCTTTTTCATTACATTTTACTCCCTTTCCGTATATTTCTTCCCCTTGACAGGCGCGATTTTACGGCATACCCAATCATAAAATAATATATAAATATATCAATCAGATGTAAACCGGGCGCGGTTCGCGGCGTCCTTTCCTGTCGGGGGTTTTATTATACAGTCCCCCGGATGGAAAGTCAAGACTCGCGGGCGGCTTATAATCTGGAATTTAGGAAAATTCAGGAAATTTATATTTTTATTTTCCTTTTTTTCTTATTTTTTCCTGTTTTTTTATCTATTTTTACCAATCAGGCATTTTATATAAAATTATAATATAAATTTAAATATATTTTATATAATACGCCAAATATCACAAACGCTATTGACAGGACTATTTTTTTATTTTATTATAATTTTATAAATCATATTAATCACATAGGAATAAATGAAGATAAAAATAAATATAATAAAAAAGCGGCCCGCGCCGCCTCAGGAGGGTTATTTTTATGCAAAATATCTATACTTCCGCCGATCAGTTAATCGGCAAAACCCCATTGCTGGAATTGACGCGTATTGAACAGGAAGAAAATTTACAGGCCAAAATCATCGGCAAATTAGAATATTTCAACCCCGCCGGAAGCGTCAAAGACAGAATCGCAAAAGCCATGATCGACGACGCCGAAGCCAAAGGGATTTTAAAGCCCGACAGCGTGATTATCGAACCGACTTCCGGCAATACGGGAATCGGCTTGGCGTCCGTGGCGGCGGCGAAAGGCTATCGCCTCATGATTGTCATGCCGGAAACGATGAGTATAGAACGGCGGCAGCTCATGCGGGCTTACGGCGCGGAACTGGTTCTGACCGAGGGTTCCAAAGGCATGAAAGGCGCGATTGCCAAAGCCGAGGAATTATCCAAGCAAATCCCAAATTCTTTCATACCCGGACAGTTTCCGGAAATCTGGGAGGATACCAACGGCGAAGTCGATATTTTTATTGCCGGCGTCGGCACCGGCGGGACAATTACCGGCGTTGGCGAATATTTAAAAAGCAAGAATCCCGATATTAAAATTATCGCCGTGGAGCCGTCGGGATCGCCGGTTTTAAGCCAAGGCAAGCCGGGATCACATAAAATTCAAGGCATCGGCGCGGGATTTGTCCCCGAAGTTTTAGATATTAAAATCTACGACGAGATTATTCCCGTACAGGACGCGGACGCGTTCGCAACCGGTAAAAAAATAGGCCGTTCTGAAGGCATATTAGTCGGCATTTCGTCCGGCGCGGCGGTCTGGGCGGCGATTCAGGTCGCCAAACGCCCGGAAAATCAGGGTAAAAATATCATCGCCCTCCTCCCCGATACCGGAGACCGTTATTTATCCACGCCCCTTTTCGCCGATTAATTATATTTAAAATATAAATTATTAAAATAATTAAAATAATAAATTTTAATATATAAAATCCGGCTGCGGGATATA
>CAJOFP010000027.1:0-8885 GCA_905233795.1 uncultured Oscillibacter sp.
CGATCGGCACCCCCGCCTCCCGGATAATCGCCAGCGTCGCCGGATTGTTCGGACACCGTACCGCTACCGTATCCAGTCCCGCCGTCACGACATCCGGCACACAAGACCGACGTTTTAATATCATCGTCAACGGCCCCGGCCAGAATTTACGCGCCAACGCATACGCCAGCGGCGGAATGTCCCGGCAATATCGCGGCAGCCACTGCGCCCCCGTGATATGCAAAATCAACGGGTTATCCTGCGGACGCCCTTTCGCCTCAAATATACGCTTGACCGCTTTTTCATCCAATCCGTTCGCGCCTAATCCGTATACCGTCTCCGTAGGCAGGGCGACCAGTCCGCCGTCCCGCAATAATTTCGCCGCCGAATTAATCTTCTCTTCCAATTCCTGACGGCGTATTTTAGTATCACGCAAATCATAATATGCCGTTTCCATACTTTTCATCGCCCTCCAAGCGTGTTTTCTATCTATTTTCCGCCCGTTTCTCTTTCTATTTATCTTATATTATTTCTATTTCTTGTCGCAATATTTTTATATTATAATCCAAATTTACTTTATTTTCCATTTACTTTCAAAATTTTATCTATTCTTTATCTTTATCTATACTATACACGACCGCCCGCGCCGAAATCTTGAACGCGCCGTGAATATTTGATAACAGTTTGATTGCAATTTTGTCAATTTGATTAAAATTTATATTTTATCCTTTCAATTTTCAATATTTTTCAATTTTTTTCCAGATTATCTATTATTTTCTATTATTTTTCACTCCGCCAGACGCGACGCGGAATCCGCGGTCATTAACGCGTCGATTAAGCCGTCCAGTTCGCCGTCCATAATCGCGTCAATCTGGTACAGCGTCAAGCCGATTCGATGATCCGTCACGCGACCTTGCGGGAAATTGTACGTCCGCACGCGTTCAGAGCGATCGCCGCTCCCGACCTGATTTTTACGCGCCGCCGCTTCCGCCGCGCCCTGTTTTGATTTTTCCAAATCCAGTAACCGCGCCCGCAAAACTTTCATGGCTTTATCCCGGTTTTTATATTGGCTTCTCTCGTCCTGACATTCCACGACAATCCCCGTCGGCAAATGCGTGATTCTGATTGCCGATTCCGTTTTATTAACATGCTGTCCGCCCGCGCCCGACGAACGAAACGTATCGATTTTTAAATCTTTCGCGTCAATTTCCAGTTCGATTTCCTCGGCTTCCGGCAGTACCGCCACGGTCGCCGCGCTGGTATGCACGCGCCCGCCCGACTCCGTCTCCGGCACCCGTTGCACCCTGTGTACGCCGCTCTCGAATTTTAATCGCGCATACGCGCCCGGTCCCTCGATCAAGACTTCACATTCTTTTACGCCGCCCAATTCCGTAAGATTTGAATTTATAATCTCAAATTTCCAGCCGCGTTTCTGGGCGTACATGTGATACATTCTATATAACGAATGGGCGAATAAAGCGCCTTCTTCCCCGCCGACGCCGCTTCTGATTTCCAGAATCACGTTTTTATTTTCATCCGGGTCCCGTGATTGCAATAAAATCCGCAATTCGTCCCACAGTTTTTCCGTTTTCGCGCAAGCCGACCGCCATTCTTCCGCCGCCAATTCTTTTAAATCTTTCAAATCCGGGTCATTTAATAATTCTTCCGTATCCTGACGCGTTTTTTCCGCCGCTTTCCATGCCCGGTACGCGTCCACAATCGGCGTTAATTCTTTCAATTCCCGGTTAATTTCTTTATATCTATCCGGCGCGTTATAAATTCCCGGATCGGACAGACTGGCCTCCAGACTTTCAAACCGCGTTTCCATCGCTTTTAATTTTTCATCCACGCCCGTCTGTCCCCCTGTTATTTTTCATTATATTATTTTAATTATATTAATTTCAATTATATTATTTTTTTAATATTATAAATCTAATATCACTGTTTTCACGAGCGCGAACGCCTCCCGGACGTGATAATTTATATCCAGCCACCAATAGGGGACTTCAGCCGGAATGCCGATTGCGTTCAATCCCAATTTTTGCGCGATCAGTTTCGCCCGGCATACATGAAAATCATTTGTTACAAACGCGATTTGCGCCGCGTCCGTATCCAATCCGTATTTGATTAAAATATCCCGTGAAAAGGCGAAATTCTCATATGTGGATTTAGAATTTCCCTCTAATATTATTTTATTTTCATCTATACCCCGCGACGCGAAAAAACGCCGCATGGCTTCCGCTTCCGTGATATATTCGCCCTCGCCCTGTCCGCCGGATAATATAATTAAAATATCCGGCTTGTCCTGTATATATTCCAACGCTTTATCCATACGGCTCTGTAACATCAGCGACGGAATTTCCCCGTTGACGCCCGCGCCTAATATAATTACCGCGTCGGCGGGAAGCGCGGACCAATTTTCGCGCTCATATCGAATAATAACGCCCTCTAAAATCGCAAATAAAAACAATCCCGCGCACAGACAGCCAAAAATTATTTTTTTAATTATTTTCCATTTTTTATCAATTTCCGCCCAACGGCTTAAATAAATCCATCCGATACACCCGACCGCCAGACATAAAAATAACCTCCCGGAAAATATCATTCCCGGAATAATTTGCGATATTACGCCCATAAGCGTAAATAAAACAATCGCGCCGCATAATATTTTTTCGCCTGTTTTCATATTTAAATTATTAATATTATTAAATTTATTATTTAAATTATTTTTCACGTTTCCCCGGCCTCTTCGCTGAGATTTTCCCAATCCTGATATAGATTATCCAATTCTATTTGCGCCGCGTCTTTCTGGGCGATTAAATCCCGCGTCTTTTCATAATTTTCATAATCCGCCGCGCTCTGTTCAATCAAATTATCTAAATTTTTTATTTTTTCCTCTAATTTGCCGATTTCACGTTCACAGATTTCCAGACGCCGTTTGACAGACGGCTGTTTTCTGTCATTCCGCGCCGGATTTAATTTTTTTGATTTTCGCGCCTTTTTTATATTCTCATTCGCCTGATTCAAATCCCGTTCCTGACGCGCTTTTAATTCCCGATACCGCGCGAAACTCATGACGTAATCTATAATTTTCCCGTCCGACAGTTCCCAAATGCGCGTGGCGAAACGATTAATAAAATACCTGTCATGACTGACGAATAATAACGCGCCGTCATAATCCTCAATCGCGTTTTCGATCCACTCCCGCGACGCTATATCCAAATGATTCGTCGGTTCATCCAAGATTAATAAATTAATCTCGTTATCCATTAACATACATAATCTTAATCTACTCTGTTCGCCGCCCGATAACACGCCTACGGGTTTAAAAACATCTTCGCCCGTGAAATCATATAAAGCCAGTCTATTTCTCGCGGAAGTCGCCGACAAATCGCGTTTTACGCTGATTAAATTATCCACAAGATTCCAATCGGGATGCGCAAACTCCATATTTTGCGGCAGATACGCGATACGGGTCTGAGGCCATATCCGAACGCGTCCCGCGTCCGGATATTCCTCCCCCATGATAATTTTTAACAGCGTCGATTTCCCCGCGCCGTTTTCGCCGATTAATCCGATACGTTCCCCGCCCGTGATTTTAAAATTTAAATCTATAAATAATTTTTTCGCGTCATATTCTTTTGATAAGCCGCGTAACGATAACATTTCATCGCCCGTAAAATCCGCCTCTTGAAAACCGGCGTTTAATTTGCGATTTTTTACCGGCTTTTCCGTCATACGCATTCTCTCAATGCGTTTTTCAATCGAAAAGGCGCGTTTATGCAATAATTCCGTGTTATGCTCGTGCATTTTCCGCGCCGTTTCGCTTAATCTATTAATTTCATCCTGTTCTTTTTTATAGCGTTTTAAATTTTCCTGATACCGCCGTTCTTTTTCCACGGCATAAAAGCTATAATTTCCGTTATAAAATTCCGCTTTGCCGTTTTCCAGTTCAATCACGCGGCTGACAGTGCGATCCAGAAAATATCTATCATGCGAAATAATTAAAACCGTGCCGTGAAAATCGCGGGTATAATTTTCAAGCCATTCCGTCGCCTGCAAATCCAAATGATTGGTCGGTTCGTCTAATAATAAAATATCCGTATCTTCCAGAATCAGGCGACCTAAATTGACCCGCGTTTTTTCCCCGCCGGATAAACTCGCAAACAACTGCTTTCTTTTTACATCCCCGATAGACAAACCGTTTGCGACTTTATTGACAGCCGTGTCAACATCCCAGCCGCCGAACTGTTCAAATCTTGCTGACAAGCTATCATAACGCTTTAAAATCTCAGGATTTAATTCCCCGGATTCCATACGCGCCGTTAAATTATCTAACTCATCCGCCAGTTTTTTTAATCTCCCAAACGCCGAACGCAATACATCCTCAACCGTATATTCCGGTGGATAAACGGGGATTTGCGAAATTAATCCGATACGCTGTCCGGGAGAAATAATTATATTACCCGAATCGAAATCCAGTTCGCCCGTTAAAATTTTAAACAGCGTCGATTTCCCCGCGCCGTTGCGGCCTAAAATCCCGATATGTTCCCCGCGTTCGACCTGAAAAGACAGGCCGTTTAAAATCACTTCCCCGACCTGAAACGATTTTATTAAATTCTCACATTGTATATCAATCATAATTTTAATTATATTTTCATTATATATCCTATATTTTCACGATTTATTATTAATATTTATAATTTAAATTATAATATTATATCGCCGGACCGAAAGCGTCTTTCATGGAATCGACGATCATATAAAATTCCATCGCGTGGGACGCTTTGACAAGCATGGCCGAACCCGGTTCAAACCGCCGGATTAAATCCGGCAAAGCGTCCTGAATCGCGTGAAAATGCGACGCGTCCCCGCCGCTGTCCACCGCGCCTTGGGCGATTCCGGCGGCGCGTTTTCCAATCGCCACAACATCATCAATGCCCAGCATAGCCGTCAACGCGCCTATATTATAATGCGCCGACTCCGCGAGTCCGCCCAGTTCGCCCATATCGCCCAAAACCGCTATACGCTTATCGCATTCCGTTTTGGATAACACTTCCAGAGCCGCCGTGACCGATTGCGGGCTTGCGTTATAACAATCATCCAGTAAAATACGCCCGTCGTCCAGATACCAAACCCGCATACGCGAACCCGTGGGCTTATAATTCGCCGCGCCTTTGACAATCTCATCATGATTTAAATTTAACTCTTCCCCGACCGCGACGCCAATCGCCGCCGTCCAAGCGAGATAAGCTCCCGGCGATTTCAATCTGATTTCATATTCATCCCGTTCCGTTTGAATCACGCAGGATATGCCCCGGATTCCGTAATCCGTAAAATCTTTGATTTTAACCTGACAATTCGCCGAATAGCCGCAACGCGTCACACGAAACGGTAAATTTAAAGTATTTAATAACTTGTCATCGCCGTTTAAAATCGCCAAGCCGTTGGGATTTAAATACTCAAATATTTCGCTTTTGGCTTTTAAAATCCCCTCGCGGCTGCCGAAAAATTCCATATGCGCGTCGCCTATATTGGTTATTACGGCAATATCCGGGCGCGTCATTTCCGCTAATTTTAAAATTTCCCCGGCGTGATTCATACCGGTTTCAATCACAGCCGCCTGATATTGACTGTCTAAATTTAATAACGTCAAAGCCGCGCCGATTTCGTTATTATAATTTTTTTGCGTTTTTAATATATTTAATTTCGCGCTTAATACAGACGCGATTAATTCTTTTGTCGTCGTCTTGCCGACGCTTCCCGTGATTTGTACAAACGGGATTTTAAATTTTTGCCGATACGCGCCCGCCAGTTGTCCGAGCGCGATTTTCGTATCCGGGACGCGTATATAAAATTTATCTTCACGAAAATAATTTAATTTTTCCGGCGGACAGGAATAGAAACAGCCGACCGCCCCCGCGTCCAAGGCTTGATTAATAAAATCATGACCGTCATATTTTTCGCCTATAATGGGAATAAACAGACAACCCGGCGCAAGTTCGCGGGTATCAATGCAGATAGAATTAATTAAATTTTTATTATATAAGGCTTCGCCGCTTGCGATACGCAATTCGCCGTTTACCGCCGCCGCGATTTCCGCCGCGTTCATATCGCGCATGGCTCACCTCGTCTCTGAACCGGCAGGGAAAGTCTGATAATTTCCCCGCATAATTGATGATAATCCATGCCAATCGCCGCCGCTTCTTTCGGCACCAGACTCGCCGGGGTCAGTCCGGGCAGCGAATTAATTTCCAGACACCAGAATTTTCCGTTTTTATCCAATTTAAAATCCGTCCGGGAATAGACTTGCAAGCCGATGGATTTATGCAATAATAACGCCAATCGTCCGGCTTCTTTCTGTTCCTGTTCGGTAATCGGCGCGGGACATATCTCACGCGCCCCGCCGGTCTGGTATTTCGCGCTGTAATCAAATTCGCCCTCAGCGGGTAAAATCTCGACAGCCGGAAGCGCCTGATCGCCTAAGACGCCTACAGTAAGATCCCGGCCCTCGATTCGTTTTTCCCAGAAGATTTCCCCGCCGTACTCAACCGCTTTGATTAACGCCTGTTTTAATTCGATTCTGTCTTTCGGCAGGAACACGCCTAAAGACGAACCGCCAATCGTGTTTTTAATCACGCACGGCATGGGCAGATTTTCCGTAAAATATTTTATATCTCTTTCATCATGGGGATTATATTCTAATATTTTCCAATCCGGCGTGGGGATTCCGACAGAAAACATCACGCGTTTTGTTTGAATCTTATCCATAGCGATACCGGATGCCAAATAACCGCTTCCCGTGTACGGAATGCCGAACAAATCAAACGCGGCCTGAACGCGTCCGTCCTCTCCGTCGCGTCCGTGCAGGGCTAAAAATACTAAATCAGCGCGGCGGCATACATCCAGAACGCCGGGGCCGAATAAACACGCGCTTTGATCTTTCCGGCTTGCCCGTATGGCGTTTAAATCCGGCTCCTGTTCCGAAATCCCGACAGCCGGACATAAGCCGTCCGGGATATTAAATAACTCGTCAGGATTATTTAAAATATTATTATTAATATTATTTATCGCCTCAAAGCCAAGAAAAATATCCATAAACACGGCCTGATGACCCATTTCCCGCAGGGCGCGGCATACGGACGCCCCTGTTACCAGCGAAACCGTCCGCTCCGGGGACAGTCCCCCCGCCAACCGACTGGCCCGAGGGCTGTGCGTTCCATCCGCGCTGCCCCGAGGCCCGTCCCGGCGCGTTTTTGACAGATTATATGATTTATATATTATTTATAAATTTATTTTATTTTTTATTTTTATTTTATTCATGTTAGCATATCTATGTGACGAATACAACCGCTTTTCCCCGCGCAAATATTGCAATTCGTTTGCGAAATATAAACAAAAAGCGTCAAATCCGTGACAGATAGATAAAACGGCTTAAAAATATCCTGAAAATATCACGCGTAATAATTTAGCGCGGTACGCGAAAATATCACGCGTAAAAAACCGCGTGATCAATCGCGTAATATGCGCGTTATCTATCGTCTTATCGTCGTAAAAGAACGCATTTTAATGCCGGATACAATACCCATCGCCGCGAACAATGTTAAAAGCGACGAGCCGCCGTAACTGAAAAACGGAAGCGTAATGCCAATCACGGGCATGACAAAAAGACACATGCCAATATTAATAATCGTCTGGAAAATCAGCATGGACGCCATGCCGATACATACGCAACAGTAAAACGGCGATTGCGCGTTCCGGGCGATTAATAAAATTCTAAAAATAATGGCCGCTAATAAAATCATCATGATAATACAGCCGAATAAGCCCAGCTCTTCACCGCATACGGAGAAAATAAAATCCGTATAACGGGCGGGCAGGGATGATTTAGACAGGCTTTGGGTCTGTGTGCCGTTCATGTAGCCCTGTCCGAATAAGCCACCGGAACCCAAAGCGAGCATACTGCGATTTTGGTGCCAGCCGCGCCCTAATTGATCATAAGTATGATCGAATACGACGATAAATCTTTCTTTTTGATATAACGGTATTAAATCCATACGCCAAGCGGCGTAAGCGCCGCCGCCCGCCGCCGCGAATAATAAAATAAACCAGCGTAAAGCGAATCCGGCGCCGAACGCCATGCAGATAAATATAAAGAAAAATACCAGCGCGTTGCCCATATCGTGAGAAATCACGACATATAGACCCATTAATCCGAACGCGTGAAACGCGGTCTGAAAGGCCGCGCCAAATGATCTTAAATCGTGCTTTTCTTCCCGTAACCATGCCATTTGCCACGCCAGAAGCAAAATATAAGTAATTTTAATCACTTCCGCCGGGCCTATAGAAATGGGTATTCCGGGAAAGCGCAGCCACGCCGTATTGCCGACTTCTTCCTCACCGATTCCGAGCGGCGTCAATAATAATAAAATCAGCGTGATATTAAATCCCAGAATCCACCGCCATTTCCGCATTAAATGTTCTAAATCCACACGCGCCACGATAAAATACGCTAAAATGCCGATGATCAGCGCGGCGGTCTGGACAATCACGCTCCGATTGCCGCCCCGGTATCTTGTGGCGCTGTAAATCAACACAAGGCCGTAAACCGAACTCATGACGCATAAAATTAAAAGCGTCAAATCCGCCTGTTGAAAAGAATCCAAGAGATTCCATCCGGTACGATTCCGCACGGCCATGCCCCCTTTCATTTTGTCATGTCGAAATCATGCCGCTATGTTATCCCATTTTCAGGATTTTTGCAACAGGCTTTTTTATAAATTCTTGTTTTCTCTATCGTGTTATAAATTTTCGCTTTATCCGTCGCGTCATATCGCGTTATAAATTTTGGCTTTTTTTCGCGTTATATTTTCACGTTATAATTATAATGTTTATATCGCGTTATA
>CAJOFP010000027.1:8947-11859 GCA_905233795.1 uncultured Oscillibacter sp.
GTCTTGCCCTCGTAAAATCTTAAAGATAAAATACGCCGTTCCCGTTCGTTCAGACGTTTTAAAGCGTCTTTTAAAGCGATTCGATCTGTCCACGCCTCATCCGTGTTTTTCGTGTCCCGGACTTGATCCATCACGGTCAGCGTGTCCCCGGCGTCGGAATAGACAGGCTCATAGAGCGATACTGGATCGGCCATCGCGTCCAGCGCGAATACGACTTCCTCACGGGGCATATTTAATTCCTGCGCGATTTGTTCGATTGTCGGCTCACGCTGTCCGGCGGCCATTAACTCATCCCGCGCCCGCAGGACTTTATAGGCCGTGTCGCGCAGTCCGCGGGATACCCGTATCGCGCTGTTGTCGCGTAAATACCGGCGTATTTCGCCGACAATCATGGGGACGCCGTAAGTGGAAAATCGCACGGGCTGATTAATATCAAAATTGTCAATGGCTTTGATTAAGCCCACACAGCCGACTTGAAATAAATCGTCGGCGTTCTCGTTGCGGCTTGAAAATCTTTGTATGACAGATAAAACAAGACGCAAATTGCCTTCGATTAAAGCCGTTCTGGCGTCGTTATCGCCGTTCCGGGCGCGGCGCAAAAGCTCCATTGTCTCTTCGTTTTTTAATACTTTTAAATTTGACGTATTCACCCCCGCGATCTCGACTTTATCCCGCATGAACGACGATCTCTCCTCTCTCCGGCTGATACGAACCCTTTTGACCAGTATTGCCGCAATCCGGCTGATTATACTGGAAGATTTTGTCGCATTCGGGAGGGGACGTGATTTTTTGATATAAATCGCTGATTTTGATATTTTTATTAAAATTTTAATTTATATTTTATTTTCCGGCGAACTGTCAATGATATGGATGAAAAATCCCGGAAATTTCCCTGTTTTCGACAAAAGAAAATGGACGGAAATCTCTTGTATAGAAATAAAAAATGTGCTAAGCTGGTGAAAATTCAAAAGACAAATGCCCGTGACGGACGGACGAAGTAATAGAATAATAAAAAATATCGGCTTTTTTAAATCTGTGCTTTTAAATTTTGGATTGATTGGATTGATATATGGAACGGGGGCGGATATGTTTGGCAAGACCGGTCAATTATTATATTATTTCGGCTGAAGCGTTGCCGGACGTATTCCGGCGCGTGGCGGAGGCGCGGCGATTGTTGGAAACCCATGAGGCGCGGACTGTCGGACAAGCCGTCTTAATGGCGGGCGTAAGCCGGAGCGCGTTTTATAAATATCAAAACGCCGTGCGACCGTTTTATGACATGAAAGCCGAGAGAATTATTACTTTTCAGGCGATATTAAAAGACGTTTCCGGGGTTTTGTCGCGTGTTCTGGCCGTATTCGCCGCGTCGGGGGCGAATATCCTGACGATTAATCAAAGCATTCCCACAAACGGCTGCGCGGCTGTGACGATTTCGGCGGAAATCTCCGGGATGTCGGAATCCGTCGAGAAATTATTATCTGAGATTTCAGGTCTGGAAAACGTGATTAAATTTGAGATATTGGCGGGTTAAAAATATTAATAAAATTTATTAAAATAATAAAAAAATATAAATATATCGCGTATACAGGGAGGAAAAATATGGCGGAAATCGCGGTAATGGGTCTGGGAACCGTCGGGACGGGCGTAGTAAAAATCATATCGGACAACGCGGGGATTATTTCTAAAAAACTGGGCGAGCCGTTACAGGTCAGGACAATTTTAGTCCGGCGTTTCCGGGACGGCCCCTATCGGCATTTATGCACGGATGATTTTAGTAAAATCGAAAACGATCCGGCGATTCGCGTTGTTGTGGAGACGATAGGCGGCGTGGACGCGGCTTATGAGTATACAAGGCGATGTCTGGAAGCCGGAAAGCATGTTGTGACGGCGAATAAGCAATTAATCGCCGAGCGCGGATGTGAATTATTGGAACTGGCGCGGAAAAAAAATATAAAATATTTATTCGAGGCGAGCGTCGGCGGCGGGATTCCCATTTTGCATCCCATGTTGGAATGTCTGGCGGCGAACCGGATTGACGAAGTATATGGAATTTTAAACGGCACGACGAATTATATTTTAACCCGTATGGTACGAACCGGCGCGTTTTTCTCGGACGCTTTAAGAGAAGCGCAACGGCGCGGTTACGCGGAAGCCGATCCCACGGCGGATGTGGACGGAATCGACGCCGGGCGTAAGATATGCGTCTTGGGCGATCTTGCTTTCGGACATCAGATTGACCCGGAATCGGTTCCGATGGAGGGCATATCGAAACTGTCATTGCGTGACGTAAAAATCGCCAATCGCGCCGGATATAGAATCAAATTATTAGGTCGGGCTTTGCGTTTGGGGCCGGAAAACGGATTCGAGAGCGGAAGCCGGACGGCTTATGTCGCGCCGCATTTAATCCCGGAGAGTATGCCGATAGCGAATGTGGAAGATGTATTCAACGCGATTGTGGTGCGCGGAAACGCCGTCGGGGAAGTGATGTTTTACGGCAGAGGCGCGGGGGAAATGCCCACGGCGTCGGCGTGCGTATCGGATGTCATGGAGTGTTTGTCATCATGGGGAGAGGCGCCGCTCTGGTCGCCGGATGTATCGGGATTTGAAAATCCGTTAAAATTACGCTGTCGGCATTATTTCAGGATTGAGGGCAGTCTGACCGACGCGGCGATGGCGTTTGGACAAGTGGAAGTATTGAGCGAGGACGGGGAAACGGCGTTTCTGACAGAACCCGTCACGGGTCTGGACGCGAAAAAACGCGCCGAAAAATTAAATGTCTTATCCTGTCTGCGGGTATTGTCTTAAATAAAATTATAAAATTATAAAATAATAAAAAATTATAAAAATAATCGCGGATTTGAGAACCGGCGCGTAAAATAAAATAAGCCTGTAATTATAATTTAAATTTTAAT
>CAJOFP010000027.1:11945-13462 GCA_905233795.1 uncultured Oscillibacter sp.
AAAAATGTCGCCCGGATTATCGCGGAAACGTATCTGCAAGGGCATAACGTGATTGTGGTCTTGTCGGCGCAGGGAGACACGACGGATGATTTGATTGCCAAAGCCGAGGAAATTAATTTGAACGCGTCGCGGCGTGAAATGGATATGTTATTGGCGACCGGGGAGCAGATTTCCGTGGCGTTGTGCGCGATGGCGTTGGAGGCGCTGGGTTTGCCGTGCGTATCGCTGACGGCGTCGCAGGCGGGCATTTATACGACGGATTTGCATTCAGACGCCCGTATTCGTCGAATCGCGCCGGACAGAATACAGGCGGAATTGGACGCCCGACGGATTGTCATTGTCACGGGCTTTCAGGGCGTGGATCGGCGCGGCGATATTACGACGCTGGGCCGGGGCGGTTCGGATACCAGCGCGGTCGCGTTGGCGGCGGCGTTCAGCGCGGATTTGTGTCAGATTTTCACGGATGTGGACGGCGTTTACACGACGGATCCCCGGCTTGTCCCCAACGCCCGGAAATTACAGGAAATCACATATGATGAAATGTTGGAATTAGCGTCTCAAGGGGCGCAAGTCCTGCATAATCGCAGTGTGGAACTGGCGAAAAAATTTAAAGTCAATTTAGAAGTCTTATCCAGTCTGGAACGGAAACCGGGCACAAAAGTAAAGGAGGTCGCCAAAATGGAAAAAACGAATATAGCGGGCGTCGCCAAAGATACAAGTATAGCGCGGGTGGCGGTCATGGGCGTGCGGCACAGTCCCGGCGTGGCGTTTCAGGTGTTTGATTTAATGGGACGGAATAATATCAACGTAGACGTGATTTTACAGTCCATAGGCCGCGAGGACTCGAAAGATATTACATTCACGATTCATAAGAAAGACTTGCGCGAAGTGGAAGATATATTAAACTCTCACAAAGACGCGTTAAAATTCGATCATATTGAATCCGATGAGCATATCGGCAAAGTTTCGATTGTCGGCGCGGGACTGATGAGCAACAGCGGCGTCGCGGCGAAAATGTTTGAGGCTCTGTACGAAGCCGGGATTAATATCCAGATGATTAATACGTCCGAGATTCGCGTTTCTGTCTTACTGGATGAAGAAGATGTCAACCGCGCCGTAAAAGCCATACACGCGAAATTTTTTGACGATATTTAATAAAAAATTAAAAAAATAAAAAATCTCCCCGTCGCACAAAAAGCGGCGGGGATTTTTGTTAAAAATCACGAATTGTAAAAATTTTTTAAATTTTTAGAAAAACACTCTTGCGATTTGATTTCAGATATGCTATTATACAATCACGAAACATAAAGAGCGGTAGGCGACAGGGAACACCACTCCCCGTATGCCCTACGCCGAGTAATAAGGATGCTCAACGCACTGGAGTTCGCGCTCCAGACCGCGGGGCTATTATACCCATGCGTTTGTCTTGTTCGCAACCGGGTGAAGTTACTCAAATCATTTTCTTTGGTGGATTGGGGAAAATGAAAAGAGCGGCGATAAATATCAAGTATGAATAT
>CAJOFP010000028.1:0-8169 GCA_905233795.1 uncultured Oscillibacter sp.
CCCTCGACTGAGCCCACGACCGTTCCCACGTCTGAACCCACGCCCGCGCCTGATGATTCATCCGGCGGCGCTTCCAAAGGCGGCTGTTATGTGGCCACATCCGTTTACGGTTCCTATGACTGTCCTGAAGTCTGGACTTTGCGCCGCTTCCGCGATGAGGTTCTCGCCGAAACATGGTACGGACGTCTGTTTATCAAAGCCTATTATACAGTCAGCCCCACGGCGGTAAAACTTTTCGGAAATAATGAATTATTCCAGAATTTCTTCCGCGGCAGACTGAATCAAATGGTTTCCGGCCTTCAGTCGGACGGCTTCGCGTCAACGCCTTATCAAGATCACGCGTGGTAATCTCAAGATAAAGGCGACAAAAAGCCAATAAAAAAACCGGATACGGCAGGTAATATTTTATGGAAATCATACCGGCAGGGGACGGATCGTCCTCTGCCGGTAAAAATCAAATGTGGGAACGGATTTGCTGGCGGATGGCGAAATCATCGCCGCGCTGAAAGACGGTAAATTTAAGAGCCTGTTTAAAATCTTCTGATTAATACAGAAATGAGGGTTAAAATATTCATCGCTAAAGTGGAAAATGGATTGCGATATTCTTTCATTTTTCTTTTAATTCCTTTCGATTCAACAACAGGTGTCCGCCGCCGAGCGCGGCGATGAAAGCGCAGAATTGCGATACCGCGCTGACAAGCGGTCTTTGCGCCATCAGACGGGCAAAAATAATCGGTCCCAGAGATTCGCCGATGTTTTCAGAAAAATTGTACACGCCCATAGCGCGATCATCTCCGTAACGCTGAACCTGTTTTTGTTTGAGGAACCACGTCTGCTGGAGGGTCTTTCCATACGCGGCGGCGGTACCCATCAGCAACAGCGCCAGAACCACGCCCAGCATATTGCGCGTAAAGGCGAAAACGATCAGCGCCGCGATATTCGTCGCGTAGGCCGCGTACATGCCGTAATTGCCCAGCAGTTTTGTAGCGCGTTTCGTCAGTATATCGCTTGTCAAAACCGCCACTTCCGAATAAATCATAATCAGAATGGATACGACGGTCTCATCGTAGCCCATATTCCCGCAGAATATCGGGACAAAGTAAAATACAAAGCTGTTAAAAACAATATAGGGATTCTGAATCAGGACAATAAAGCTCATGACCGGCTTGTTGAACAGGAAAGCCCCTGTGGAAATCCCCGCCTCGGCCTGTTCTTCCTCCTGTATCTCCGCCGACAGCAGGTTTTCCAACTGCCGCAAAAGCAGATTGCCCAGCAACATCAGGCACAGCCATACCAACGCCACAATCAGAAAGACTGTCCGCTGTCCCAGCGCCACCGCCAACAGGGAGCCAAGAAGCATTCCGAAATTGATGCCGGACAGATACGCCGCGTTAAAAACCGTAAAGCCCCACTGCTGGTTCGCCTCATCCCGAATATAGGTCAGCAGGATATAGGTCGCGTTGGTAATCAGTCCCACGCCTACGCCGTCGATCAGCAGTCCGAAGAAGAGCGTGTAGTAAGACGGGAGCAGGAACATGAGCAGATTACCGCAGAGAGAACAGGCTGTACTGATGGTCAGAATCCGCCCAAGTCCCATACGGCGGACCAGTCCGGCGGTAAACAGAGACATCACGCCAATGACAAAAATATTGACGGTAATGGGCAGAGAGGCCATGAAGTCCCGCGACGCTTCCGGGAAGAGATCGCTGTTACGCAGAATCCAGACCGGCAGGAACGTCGCCGTCATGTTATAGCAGGCGAACACCGCGAATACCAGCAGGCGGATCAAGTGCCCGGGCAGCGCATCCGCGTCGCCTTCCGCTACGCCTCGTTTATACAGATCCATATTGGTAAACCATGCCATGACTTCCGACGCGATCAGCCAGATCAGCATCATGATGATGACGATAGATAATAAAATCTGAATTTGCAAATGCGTAATCATGGCCTGAATCGTATAAGTATCGGACCCGACCATTACCACGCCGCTGATCATGCCGTTTTCCCAGACCGGCGCTTTCACTGACAGAAAAGTCCCGGATACTTCCGCGACATTGTCGCTCCAAAGCGTGCCTGTCTGTCCGCCGGAATTGACCATCTGTCGCACTTCTTCCGTGTCCACTTCGTCCAGCGGGAAATACACCCCCGCGGACTGATCCAGATACGCCACAGCGAACGCGCTTTCACCATCGTCAGACAGCCGGAGAATATTACAGTACAACTGCCGGTTCATTTCCAAATCCATGGGAAATACCCGCTGCATAACTTCGCACAGCGTCTGATACGCCTCGCCGTCAAAATCTTCCGCGTGATTAATCCGCGAAATAGTTCCCTGCGGAATCTGATTGGCTACGATGTACGCGCTGTTCTCCATCTGCGCCATCAGCCTCTGGCGGTAGATGCCGCTGAAATTGCTGATGAGCATTCCGCACAGCAGAGCGGACACCGCCGCCACCGCGCCGATCACCCAGAAAGAGACCATCTGCGGAAGCGCGTATTTACGGGTGAGAAAGCATACCGCGGCGCGAAACAGTAATACCGCAATCACAAACGCCAGCGCGATGACAGCCGCGAACCATACCGCCTGTAATATAATACGCCACGTCGGTTTTGACAGCGTAAGATACGTCACGCTTTCCCCGTCCCGTTCCACGCGCAGTCCGTCCTCTTCCAGATATAACATCCCTTCTCCGTCCCATGTAAAATTGACCGTCTGGGAGCCGGTTTTTTCCGTCAGCACATCGGCGCCGCGTAAGGCGCCGTTTACTTTCAGAGCCGCTCCGGCGCGAATATCAATAAAACAAAGCGCGCCGTCCGCGGCAACGGCCATGCGATAAGGGATTCTATCTTCTTCGCCGGTCCATCTGGTGGAATAAGCCAGCGCCCGTTTGCCGTTTTCAAACGCGGTAATAATCCCGCTTTTTTCCATCACATAGACCGCGCCGCGATAAAACACGCAGTCGCTGACCGCGTTGAAAGCGTTGTCAAAATACATTCGCTGCGTTTTTTCTTCCCCGTTATCCAGCGCGATCCGGTGGAAAATGAGCGCGTCGTCCTCACATTCGGCGTAGCACAGCGCGCCGTCCTGCACTGTAATTCCGTAAAAACGGTGTTTATTTACCGTCATGGAAGTGTAATCCCGCTCCGTGACGGTACGCACATAGCGCGCGCCGTTAAAAACCGCGATCACTTCTCTGGTCAACAGCAGTCCGTCCCATTCGGACGCGGACAGATAGACAAGGCCATTGTCCACGGCGAAATCGTCGATGTACAGCGCGCCGCTGTCTCCGGCTGTCGGACTGACCAGCGCGTAACGGATACGGGAATTTTCATCGAAGCATAACAGGCGGCTGTGTCCGTCGTCCAGCGCGTAATAAAGCCCCTGTGCATCCTGTTTGGCGTTGTATCCAAACGTAATATCCGTTGTGGAAGTAAACGCTTCCGAAAACGGCATGGCGAACAGCCAGCAGAACAGCGCCAGCGCCGCCGCTATAGACGCTATAATCAAATCTGTGTATTTCAGACCGCAGAAGAACAGATATTCTCCGCAGACGCGGAGCACTTTATTTTCCGTCAGCCGCTTTTTCACCCTTTCCAGCATGGTAATTCTCCTTCAAATAATCCCGTATTGCGGCTATCGTACTCTTTCCAGCGCGTCGGAGCGCTATAAAGCGTATGCGTTCCGTCCGCGCTGAGCAGTTCCGGATACAGAACACAGCCCATTCGCAAAGTCTTTCTATGCGCTTTTCGGCATTTACGGAAAGCGTCCGTCTCATCCATACTGTTCACTTCAAGAATATTTTCCGCGCCGAGAAGATAGAAAGGCAGCGCAGGCATGGAAATATAATCTTTCACAGGCTCCAGTTTTTCCGGCAGACGCGTCAGGCCGCGCAGAACCTTGCCCCGTTCAATATAGGCGGCGCGTTTTTCATACCAGAGTTCCAGCGCGTCCCGCTTTCCCCCGTGGACGCAGAGAAACTGTTTAATTTGAAAACGCTTTTGCAAAATATCAATCGCGTCCAGATAAAAGGCCGTAATCCGTGCGGAAATCGCGTCAAAGTCCGCGAACGCCCGTTCCCGGACGCTTTGCGGGACAAATTCCAGCGCCGCGTCAAGGTACTTGCGATATGACATATCCGGAATGGGAACGACCAGCGGCCCTCCGAGAGCGGCGGCAATCTCAAACGGATAGCGCAGGCTTAAATATTCCTGCGGCGTCAATCCCTCTTTTTCCTGCCGGAATAAAATCCGTTCCGTCTGTCCGCCGTTCAGACGCAGATAGTCCGCCAGACTTTCCGTTTCAGAAAATCCGTTCACCCCGTCCTCACCATGCAGATAGGCTTTACCGTTGGCATAGTCAAAAAGGCGCGTTTCTCCATTTTTCAATCGCACAGATACGCTGACTTCGTATTCCCCGAACAGGCACGGACCGCCTTCCACCGCGATTTCTTCCCCTCGTTCCCGCGCCGCCGCCAGAATATCCAGATCGCAGGTAAAATACGGCATTTTCTCCCGGCTCGCATATTTCACGTTCCCGAAAGGCGGGAACGCTTTCGCCGTTTGCTCAAAATCCATGACATCCGCGCATTCTTTGAAACGCAGTTTTCCGCCGTTCCACTCGTAAAAATCCCCGGAAATCAGCCGGAAATCCAGCATATTGGGATTAGAACAGGCGTAATCCGTCTCTTCAGGCTTCCGGCCCTTTCGGGAGATCATTTCTCTGATCGTATATTCCAAAATAAACCCTCCCCTTTTCCGTATCTTTATGTTCCATATTCGCGTCATATATCGCTTTTCCCGCACAGCGTGAAACAGGGCGACAACGTATAAGGCGCCAGCTTGCTCTTATACGCTCTCAAGCCCTCGTCGCCAATGTCCGCCGTGTAATTGATCTCCGCCGCTTCCGACAGAAAACGCGTAAAGCATTCGCGCAGTAAATACTCGTTGAGTCCTTTCATATGGTTGTCCGCGTGCTTAAACATGTAAAGGCCAAGCCCGTTCCGGCAGGAGACAATGCAAAGCCCGGCGGGCTTTCCGTTCACGCGCACAAGAAGGCCGTCCGCCCGCAGATGCTCCAGAGCGCTGATCACATTTCCGACGGCTTCCAGCGGACAGGCGTAACAGTCGGAACAGTCCGTATAGGGACACCAGACCGTTTTCATACAGTCCAGACACTCATCCCGGAGTTCCGGCGTTAAAACAACCGTTTCCGGCGCGAACCGGCGGATAAAATAACGGTATCTGTAACGGCTGTCGGAACGGTTCATGGACTCGACAAAATCCGCGTTTTGATAGATATATTCCATAGAATTGCGGGGATTTTCCGTTTCCCACGAAATTCCGCGCACGCTTTGATAAAATGGCAGTTCCCATTCGCTCAAAAACATGATTTTCAATGGGAATCCTAAAGCGTCCATGTCCGCGTGAAAGACGCGGAAGGCGTTTTCAAAACTCTCCGAAGAATAGCGGCCTGTAAAAGGAAGCGCCATCCATTCCCCAAGTACGCCGTCATATTGTACGCAGCACAAAACGTCGCCTATGGGTTTATAAAAACTGGAAACGGCGTCGCTCCATGCTATGATACAGAGAAAAGAAGCCGCCGAGGACCAATGTCCGTTCATCTGGTCATAATACGGGTCAAAGACGCGCTGATCCTCCGCTTTCACAGGCCGGTAGCCAAGCTGTTTTAACCGTTTCAAAATCTGTTCCGGAATGTCACTGACGATCTTGCTCATGATATACGCTTTCACTACTTTCTTTTTTGATTTTTGATAATACCCGGAATCTCGTCTGAGCGCCTGTTTCCGGCGTATTATTAAAGATTTTAAGATTTTAAGATTTTAAAATTTTAAGATTCAGAAAAGGTCTCCAGAGTATCCAGCATGATTTTCGCTTCCTCCTCCGCCGTAATGCCGTCTAATTGAAATGCCAGCGTAAGAAAGCCGCCTGAAACGTCGCCGGAAAGATCAGACGGATTTTCCGCGAGGACACAGGTCCATACGCTGCGATAAGCGCCGTCCAGCGCCTCTACGGAGCGGTAAAAGGCGGCGGGAATCCCGCTTACTTCGCAATCCGTCTCTATATCCGAACCGCCCCTGCCCCGTACAAATTCCGACAGCGTTTCCCCTGTCGCGGGAAAATGGCCGACGTACAGACGCAGAGAAGCGCTTCCGTTTTCATAGACGGCGGGATTGGCCGTTTCGTCCGATACGGCTATAAAATCCTCCGGAATCCAAATCCGATACGCGCCCAGCGGCAGGGGTTTGTTTTCGACCTTTGTCAAAGAATCTATAATCTCCCACGCCTGATTTTCCGCCAGATAACCGACAAACCAGAAGTCGATTTCAAGATATTCATCATAATCTTCCAAAATTAGCGTCAGTCCGTCCCGGTACACGCCGCCGTATTCGTTTATAGAACGGTAGTAAGCCGCTGAAATCCCGTTGATATTCAAATCCGTTACAATTTCGTCGGCTTCGTATTCTTCCGCTTCCTCCCGCGTAAATTCCTCCAGCGTATCCGCGTAGCCTTCTTTGGAAAACTGGTAAACCGCAAAATCCAGAAGCGTAGCGCCATTATGATAACGGGCTACCATATCGTCTTCCCAATAGTCGTTGGATACGTTCATTGGCGAAAATTCGCGCGAGATCCGGACAGTATAGAGGGAACTGCCCAAACGAATGGCCTTTTCCCCCATATGGGCGCTTCCCGCGCTGAAAAGACTGTCTTCCGTTTCGCCGTGATCATCCTCCGCCGCGACTTCTTCTGTGACCGCGTGATCAGGGAGCGTCGGTTCCGCGCTGGAAGCGCAGGCGGACAATATAAATATGGCGATGAAAAGAGAAAGCCACAGTTTCCATCGCGGTGAGTTTACTCTCTGTCTGCGTCTCATCCTGTTCCTCCCCGTCATCGGCATAAAATCAAACCCGCCCGCGTCCAAACGCTTACACGCTTTGCGCGTCCAACCGCCGACGCGATACCAGTTCCGCGAAAAAGCCGTTTTGCCTCATCAGTTTCTCATAACTGCCGTCTTCCACAATCCGCTGTTTCCATTTAGTATAATAAATTTAATAATAAATAAATATTATAATAAATATTATATTATAAGTCAAGAGGTACAATATAAAATTTTTATACAAATTCCGATTGTACCTGAAAAACAGCGTGAAAATTAAGCCGAAAGTCTTTTTTAAATCTTTTCGGTCTATTTACACGGGTTTACGCCACTGTCAGCGACTTAAGCTACAAATTTACTGAAAGATAAGAGCCTGTTTAGTATTTGCAAAAGATATTGAAAGTGTGTTATAATAAATCATAAGCTGTCAAAAGCGCGAAATATTTGAATATGAAAAAATTATTTTTGCGTTTTTTATATTTATTTATGGGGGAATTGCGTATGAAACAGGAAAAACAGGAAAAACGCGAAAGAATTTTATTTACCTGCGCGGGTACGACCGATCCGGTACGCGGACAGCGTGACGGCGGTATTATGCACATCGCCCGCCGTTACCGTCCGAATGTAATTTGTATGTTTTTATCCGCCGAAATGGAAAAAAATATCCCGCTTTATGATAAAATGGCGGGTATTATGCGCGATTGCTGGAATTATACGCCGAAATTTGAAATAATCAAAAGCGGCGTCGCGGACCCGTCCGATCTCGACGGATTATATAACCCCATGCGGGAGGCGTTCGAGAATTTTATAAATCAATATCCCAACGCCGAAATTTTCATCAATCTCAGTTCCGGCACGCCTCAAATGGAGATTATTTTATCTCAATTCGCCACTTCCCCCCAATATCGCGCTATCGGCGTTCAGGTCAAAAACCCGGAACGCAAAGCCGGTACGACCGAACGCGTCAACAGTAAGCGTTACAATCCCGATGAGGAACTGGAACACAATCTGGACGAATCCCCGGAAAACTATGTCAACCGCTGCGTCATTCCGAAACTGTTTACCATCAGACAGGAACAGGAATGGCATACCGTGCGCGGACTGCTGGAGCGCGGGGATTACGCCGCGATTCTCCAACGCAATCAGGAAGTTCCCTGTCTGTCGCCCGTGTCGGCGAAAATCATCGAACATCTCAACGCCCGCGATTCGTTAAAAGACGACGACGCCCGAAAAATCGCCCAAGAACTGCCCCCGGATGTCGCGCAAGATTTAAA
>CAJOFP010000028.1:8201-8963 GCA_905233795.1 uncultured Oscillibacter sp.
AATACGCAATCAACATTTCTCAGCGTTTATCCTGCGTCTGAGCGTGTTGACGCTGTATCTCGAAGAAGCCATGATACGCGTACTTCTGGCGAAAAGAGGCGTCCATTATGACAATCTGCTGATCCGCTCCGACAAATACGACGACCTCGTTCTCTCCATGTCCAAACTGCTGGAAAAGGCGCCGGACGTTTACGACGCGCTTCGCGCCAAGATGGCGAAAAACAACTGGGAAGGCAAAAGCGAACCGCGAGACGAACGCAACGTGTTTTTATATACCCTGATTCTGAAGTGTATGAATACGCCAAAAGACGCGATGAGAGTTTTCAATACCTGCGACAATCTGACGGGCGAACGCAACGATCTGGCGCACCGGCTGAAATCCGTGAGCCGTGAGGAAATGGAAAAGACGATTGACCGAAAAACGGATACGTTTATCCGGCAGACGGAACGGGCGATTGTCACCGCCTGTCCGTCATGCGATCCCGCCGTATTCGCCGTTCACGACCGCTGCGCCGCTTACATCGAGGCGCATCGCTGAAACAGGCGCGAACCGCCCGAAAACGCCCGGAAAATAAAAGCGTTTTTAGGCGGTTGGCGCTGAAAATTTCTCTTGACACACCCAAAAACGTATGTTATAATGCCTTATATAAGCTAATTTTCGCCGTCCGGTTGTGAAAACCGCCGAAAATAAATTCGATTTTCCATTTTTATTTATATATTTTTGCTGAAACAATTTGCACCCCGTAAGGGGACGGAAACCAC
>CAJOFP010000029.1 GCA_905233795.1 uncultured Oscillibacter sp.
CCAGCACGTCGCCGGGTTGACAGTTCAATAATTTGCATATACGCTCTATATTATCCGTGGACACCATTTCGCCGTGACGTAACTTTTGTAACGTGCTTTGCGCCAAAATATTTTCTTTTCTAATTCGATTCGTATTATATCCCGCTTTTTTCAATGCGCTTAATATATTAAATTTATATCGTAACGGCATTCTATAAAACCTCTTTTGCTATGCTTTAAAATTTGCACGATTATAAGTGCAATTTTGACAAAATATTGCATAAATTATTATATAAATTTGGTTAAAATATATATTGCAAATGCACGATTAATCGTATAATATCTTATCATCCTGTTACCGCTCTTTCCCGTGCGTGTGGGAAGCGTCCATGCCATTACACGCCACTTGTCACAACGTCGATTTTTCCTATACGCACGGGACGCGGTAACGGGACAGAAAGGAAAATTGAAATATGATTGTATATAAAAAAGACGTTTGGGACGCCTTACAAATGAAAGGCTATGACGAACGCCGTTTGCGGCGGGAGAAATTACTGTCTACAAGTACGATTCTGGGATTGAAGCGCGGCGAACTTTGTCCCATGTCGAAAACCGTGGGGAAAATATGCGAACTTTTACAATGTCCGCCGGAATTTGTGATAGAATATAAAAACGATATGGATTTTGAATAATTAAACATTTAACTTGTCCAGAATATCTAATCCGCGCCGGGAAATCGCCTCGTTTTTCTCACGCTTTCCCCGGATACGCTTTTCCAATACAGGCATAATGCCGTAATTAATATTCATCGGTTGAAACGCCGTGATAGACGGATTAGAAATATATAACGCTAACGCGCCGATAGCCGTTTCAGCCGGGAAATTGACGGGGGCTTGTCCCAGTAACCGCCGCGCCGTCTCAATCCCGACTAATAAGCCGCTCGCCGCCGATTCCACATAGCCCTCTACGCCTGTAATCTGTCCGGCGAAAGAGATAGAAAGATTGGATTTTAATCTATAATATCTATCTAATAATTTCGGCGAATTTAAAAACGTGTTCCGGTGCATGACGCCATATCTTAAAAATTCGGCGTTTTGTAACGCGGGTATCATGGAAAATACGCGTTTTTGTTCCGGGAATTTCAAATGCGTTTGAAAACCCACCAGATTATAAACCGTCCCGGCGGCGTTGTCCTGTCTTAACTGTACGACGGCGTAAGGCTCCCGGCCTGTTTACGTATCCAATCCGCGCCGCGCCATGACTTCAACCGGCATACAGCCCTCAAAGACTTTTTTGTCCTCAAAGCCGTGAACTTCCGCCTCTTGCGCCGTCGCCAGCGCGTTGACAAATTCCAGATATTGCGCCTCATCCATAGGACAGTTGATATAATCCGCCGCGCCTTTATTATATCTTGAACCCATCCACGCGTGATTCATATCAATACTGTCAAAAGCGATTAACGGCGCGGCGGCGTCATAGAAACTCAAATCAAAATCCGCGCCCAGAAGATTTTTTAAATCATCCGCGAGCGCGTCGGATGTCAGCGGCCCGGTTGCGATAATAATATTATTGATATTATTATCTAAATTTTCCTGATTTTCCGGGATTTTAATCACTTCGCCGGGGATAATCTCAATATTTTCGCAATTCCTGATTTTTTCCGTTACCAGTCTGGAAAACGCGTGACGGTCTACCGCCAACGCGCCCCCGGCGTTGACGCGTGTTTCATCGGCGCAGGATAAAATCAGCGAATTTAACCGCCGCATTTCCTCTTTTAACAATCCCACGGCGTTACTTAAACTCTCGCCGCGTAACGAGTTAGAGCAGCACAATTCCGCGAAATCCGCCGTCACATGGGCGGGCGTGCGTTTATCCGGCTTCATCTCGTGTAATCTTACATGAATCCCGCGCCGCGCCAACTGCCACGCGCATTCGCTCCCCGCCAATCCCGCGCCGATGATCATTACGCTTTTTTCGACGCTTTTTTCATCCGTCATGAATTAATCCTCCCCGGATTCGTCTTTCGCTTTTTTCGCCGTCTTTTTCGTCGCTGTTTTACTTGTTTTCGCCGCGCCTGTTGACTTTTTCGCGCTTGTCTTTTTCGCTGTCGCGCCTGACGCTTTTTTCGTCGTCTTTTTCGCTTTCGCGTCTTTACTCTCGCTTATATTTATATTCTCGTCGGGGCTTGCGTTTTCATTGTCCGTTGATTTCTTTTTATAACCCCGCTGGTCTTCCGGTACAAAATTCGGACAGTCGGGATTAATACAAAACGGTTTCCGCGATCCGCGTCCGGAGCGTTTAAATAAAGTTCGCCCGCAGATCGGACAATCGTCTTTTAACGGCGTATCCCACGTTCTGAAATCGCACGTCGGCTCGTGATGTTTCGTCGCCACCTGATTTTCACAGCAATAATAAATATATTGCTTTTTCGTATTCTGACTGACGCCCGTTCGCTTTAACAATCTGCCGCCGCATTTCGGACACCGTCCCGGCATGACTTCCACAAGCGGCATCGTAAATTCACACTCCGGGTATCCCGGACAGGCCAAAAACGGCCCGAACGGCCCGCGCGTCCGGGACTTTAATCCGCACACCCTCCAAAGCCTGTTCCGCCGATTGCAAATCACGATCAAAACCGGCGTAAAAATTGCGCAATACGCCTTTCCAATCCGCTTTTCCGGCTTCGATTTCATCCAGTTCGTTTTCCATTCGCGCCGTGAATTTCAAATCCGCTATATCCGAGAATCTTTCTTTCATTAATTGCGTGACCACGCGTCCAAGATTCGTGATTCTTAAATTTTTGCCTTCTTTGATTACATATTGCCGGTCTAAAATCGTGCTGACCGTCGGCGCGTAAGTGGACGGGCGTCCGATTCCCTGTTCTTCCATAGCGCGAATTAAACTCGCGTCCGTGTAACGCGCCGGAGGCTGTGTGAAATGCTGTTCGGGCAGCGTCTGACTTAAATCAACAATTTGTCCCTCTTCCAACGGCGGCAACGCCGCGCCGCTTTCATACGGCTCTTCTTCCTCGTCCGATTGCGTCTGATCCTGCGCTTGATTTTGCGCTTTTCCTCGCGTTTTTTCGTCTTTACTTTCTTCGTATACAGCCGTAAAACCGGCGAATTTCAAATTAGACGCGCTGGCGCGAAAATCATGCCGTCCGGCGCGAATTTCCACCGATACGGCGTCAAAAACCGCGCTGGACATCTGACAGGCTAAAAAACGGCTCCAGATTAATTTATATAAATTATACTGTTCCCGCGTCAAATCTTTTTTGACCTGTTCCGGCGTCCTGAAAACATCGCTGGGACGTATCGCCTCATGAGCGTCTTGCGCGTTGCTTTTCGCTTTATAACGCCGGGGCTGTTCCGGTCTGTATATATTTCCATAGCGATTCTCGATAAAGCTCCGCGCCGCCTGAATCGCCTCTTCAGACAATCTCAGCGAATCCGTTCTCATATAAGTGATTAATCCAACGGCGCCCTCTCCGCTGATTTCCACGCCTTCATATAATTGCTGGGCAATCATCATCGTTCTCTTAGGCGTCATATTTAACTTGCGCGACGCCTCTTGCTGTAACGTCGAAGTCGTGAACGGCGGCGACGGATTGCGTTTTTTTTCGCCGCGCTTTATTTTCTCAATTATAAATTTTTCATGTGAAATCTCTTGAATAATTTTATTTACTTCTTCTTGACTATGCAATTCGCCCTTTTTGCCGTCTGTTCCGTGCCAGTGCGACAAAAATTTCTTTTTATCGCTTTCCAGCCACGCGTCAAGACTCCAGTATTCCTCCGGCTTAAAATTTTCAATCTCCTGTTCCCGATCATCCACCATGCGCGTGGCGACTGACTGTACGCGTCCGGCGGATAGTCCCCGGCGGATTTTCTTCCATAATAACGGACTGAGTTTATAGCCCACTAAGCGATCCAAAATTCTCCGCGCCTGTTGGGCGTCCACTAAATCCTGATCAATTTCACGCGGCGCGTCTATGCTGGCGCGTACCACGCGTTTTGTGATTTCATTAAAAGTCACTCTGCGCGCCTTTTCGTCCGGAAGCTCTAACAGCGTTTTTAAATGCCATGAAATCGCCTCTCCCTCACGATCCGGGTCCGTGGCGAGATAAATCATATCCGCCTTTTTTACGGCCCGTTTCAGACTTTTAATTAAATCCTCTTTGCCTTTAATCGGCTCGTAAACCGGCTCGAAATCCCGTTCTATATCCACGCCCAGTTTACTCTTGGGCAAATCGCGCAAATGTCCCATACTGGCCATGACTTCATAATCTTTGCCCAGATATTTTTCAATCGTCCTCGCCTTCGCCGGGGATTCCACGATAACCAAGCTGCGCATGGCGTTTTTTCCCTCCACAAAAATTATCAATTTATAATTTTTTAATTTAAATATATTATAATTTATATTTTCATTTATTTTTATCATCATATTCATGATAACATGAATTATATTACTAATTAATTAAATTTATCAAACGCGTATAACGCTTTCCGATATGCTGACGAATCATGCCGTCTATTTCCAATATCGTCAACGCGGACAATACGCGCCGCGTCGGAATGCCGCTCTGATCAATTAAATCATCCGTCTGTATGGGATTTTTTATATCCATTAATTCCAATAATTCAATCTGATCATCCGTCAAATTCCCGTCCGAGATTGAGACATCCCGGATTTCCAAGACTTCATCTTGATCATTCTCTTCGCTCTTGTCCTGTCTTAAATCGCCATCCGGTTTTCCGGGCGACTCCATTTCTTCCAATACCGTCGGCAATTCTTTCGCCGCCCCGAATTTTTCAGGAAATCGAAACGCGTAATCCTGTAAAATTTCTCTGGCGTCCGTCACCAGACCCGCGCCCGCCCGGATTAATTGATTACAGCCTTGACTTGCGAACGCGTTAATTGGTCCGGGAACCGCGTAAATATCCCGCCCCTGTTCCAGCGCCTGCGACGCCGTGATTAAGGCGCCGCTCCGCGGCGGCGCCTCCACTACCACGACGCCCACGGAAATTCCCGCCATGATTCTATTCCGCGCCGGAAAATTCCCCGGCAGCGGACTTGTCCCCGGCGGATATTCCGAAATCAACGCGCCTACGGATATAATATCCTCGTATAAATTTTTATTCTCTCTCGGATAAATCACGTCCAGACCGCAACCCAACAATCCAAGCGTGACGCCGCCCGCCATCAACGCGCCGCGACTGGCCGCCGTGTCGATTCCTCTCGCAAGTCCGCTGGCGACAATCGCCCCGCCGCTTGTCAGTCCGTAACTGATCCGCTCCGCGCACATCATCCCATAAGGCGTACAATTCCGCGTTCCCACTACCGTTATAACCGCCTCTTCGTCGATTACCGGCAGACGACCTTTAATATATAACAAACACGGCGGATCGTATATATCCCGCAAGAGTCCCGGATATTCCGCGTCCTGCATCGTCATCACGCGAATATTTAAACGCTGACAATCCCCCAAAATTTTATCCGCCGCGTCCATAGACCGATCCTTGAGAAATTTTACCTGCTCTTTCTCCATTCCATCGGCCATGAATAAATCTTTCTCATCCGCGTAATAAATATCTTCCGGGGAACCGAAATGCCGCAAAAGCGCAAGACGCGTCTGATTTTTCAATCCTTTCAGACAACTCAGCCATACCCAGTATTTTAAACCCGACATTTCATGTCCCCCTCTCAAATTATATAAAATTAATATAAAATTATATAAACTTTTATATCTATTTTATTTTAATATTTTATTTAAATTTAATTTTTATATCTTATCCCGTGACAGTTCCCAGAGCGCGATTCCCGCCGCCATCGCCGCGTTTAACGATTCGCAATCTTCTCTCATCGGGATTTTCAACATCCCGTCACATAACGCCGCGACTTCGTCCGAAATCCCCCGTCCCTCGCTTCCAATCACGATTGCGAGCGCGTTATTACGCGAATCAGCCTGTAAATTCGCCTGATTAATCCCGCGAATATCCGCCGCGTTATCCCGCGCCGCCGCGCCGTAAATTAAAACTTTATATTTTTTAATCAAATCCGCGAATTTTATGAAATCCATATTCCAGATATTTAATTTCCAAATCGCGCCCATTGACGCCCGGATTGTTCTGGGGTGAAACAAATCCGCGCACCCGGACAGTAAAAACACGCCGTCCGCGCCGAACGCGTCCGCTGTCCTCAAAATCGTCCCGACGTTGCCGGGGTCCTGCATACCGTCCAGAATCAAATAAATCCGCTTTTTATTTATATTCTTTTTTAATTCCTCTTCCGGCGCGATATAATCCGGCGTATCGCATACGCATAACACGCCCTGCGGCGTTTTCGACGGCGCGACGCTTTTCATAATCTCCTCCGGGATCAAAATCTCCCGGATTTGATTATTTTTATCATAATTTTTATCGCTATATTTACTATCAATTTTATCATTATACCATGCCGGAAGCCGCGCCGTATCCGTCCGCGTAATTATTTTTATATTTCCCCATCGAAACGCTTCTTCCAGCAATTTCCATCCATCGCATACTATTAAACGCTCTTCCCGCCGATACGCGCCGTCTGAAAGCAATTTCCGGATTTTTTTTATCAAATCATTATTCCGACTTGTAATATATTCAGCCATTTTATTAAAATTTTATTTAAAATTATTTAAAATAATCCCGTGATTTCGCCGTTTTCGTTTATATCAATCCGTTCGGCGGCGGGCGACTTCGGCAGTCCCGGCATGGTCATAATATCGCCCGTCAGCGCGACTAAAAATCCCGCCCCCGCGCTTACTTTTATATTTCTGACCGTGATTTGAAATCCCTCCGGCGCGCCTAACAATCCCGGATCGTCCGAGAACGAATATTGCGTCTTTGCCATACAGATCGGCAGATTGCCATATCCGAGCGCGTCCAATTCCGTCATCTGCTTACGCGCCGCCGGTGTAATCACAACCCCGTCCGCGTGATAGACCCGCGTCGCTATGCAATTCAATTTTTCCTCGATAGATTGATTTAAATCATACGCGAATCTGAATCCGTTTTCATTTTCATTCTCATTCTCATTTTCATTTTCGCCGTCCGCGCTATTATTTTTATTATTTTCGCATAATTTCAATACCTCTTCCGCCAACGCGAGACCGCCTTCGCCGCCTTTTTCCCATACTTCACTTAACGCGACGGCTATCCCCATTTCATGACAGCGTTTTTCAATCAAATCCAGTTCCGCCGCCGTATCGCTCGGAAACGCGTTAATCGCCACCACACACGGCAACCGCCAGACTTTACGCATATTTTCCACATGCCGCAATAAATTCGGCAGTCCCTTTTCCAACGCGTTTAAATCTTCCTGATTTAAATTATTTTTCAGCGCTCCGCCGTGATGTTTTAACGCCCGTATCGTCGCCACAATCACAACCGCGTCGGGTTTCAAATCCGCCATGCGGCATTTTATATCCAGAAACTTTTCCGCGCCTAAATCCGCGCCGAATCCCGCTTCCGTAACCGCGTAATCCGCCAGTTTCAACGCCATACGCGTGGCCGTAATCGAATTGCACCCATGCGCGATATTGGCGAACGGTCCGCCGTGTATAAAAACAGGCGTCCCCTCCAGCGTCTGGACAAGATTGGGATTTAACGCGTCTTTTAATAAAACCGTCATCGCGCCCTCGGCTTTCAAATCACGCGCCGTCACGGGCTTTCCGTTTTTATCATACGCGACAACCATGCGGCCTAAACGCGCTTTTAAATCCATAATCCCATCCGCGAGACATAACGCCGCCATGACTTCACTCGCTACTGTAATATCAAATCCGTCCTCACGGGGTACGCCCTGCATACGTCCGCCCAGACCGTCAATAATATTTCTTAACTGCCGGTCATTCATATCCACACAGCGACGCCAAACAATACGCTTTGTGTCTATATTTAATTCATTTCCCTGCTGTATATGATTATCCAGCATAGCGGCAAGCAAATTATTCGCCGCGCCAACCGCGTGAAAATCGCCCGTAAAATGCAAATTTATATCTTCCATCGGCACGACTTGCGCGTAACCGCCCCCGGCGGCGCCGCCTTTAATCCCGAATACGGGCCCCAAAGACGGTTCGCGCAAGGCCGCCATCGCGTTTTTGCCTGATTTTCTTAACGCGTCCGTCAGTCCGACTGTAGTCGTCGTCTTGCCCTCTCCGGCGGGCGTGGGATTAATCGCCGTGACCAGAATCAATTTACCGTCCGGGCGGCGATTTTCTTTTAAAATCCGGCGGTCGATTTTCGCCTTGTAATTCCCGTACAATTCCAGATATAACCCGTCAATTCCGGCGTCCGCCGCGACTTCTTTGATCGGCTTCATTTTACAGGCTTGGGCAATCTCAATATCACTTAAACTCATACCCGTTCAACCCCCGTCTAATCCCATATTTTATTATATTTCGCGCTTAATATATTTTATTTTATTATATTTTTATTATATTTCGCGCTTATATATCCCGCGTTTGCGCTATATCGCAAATTCGCGTGATTTTATTATCCCTCGGCGCTGCCCGCCGTCCGGGGATGCGGCAACACGTCACGAATATTATTCACGCCCGTGACATACATCACAAGCCGTTCAAAGCCCAGACCAAATCCGGCGTGCGTACAGGAACCGTAACGGCGCAAATCTAAATAACGCTTGTAATCCTCCGGATTCATGCCAAGTTCACGAATACGGGATTCAAGCAAATCCAAACGCTCCTCGCGCTGGCTCCCGCCGATAATCTCGCCCACGCCCGGCACCAGACAATCCGCCGCCGCCACGGTTTTATGATCGTCATTTAAGCGCATATAAAACGCTTTGATTTCTTTCGGATAATCCGTCACGAACGTCGGCTTCTGATAGATTTTTTCCGTTAAATAGCGTTCATGTTCCGTCTGCAAATCCACGCCCCATTTGACCGGATAATCAAATTTTTGATTGTTTTTCTCTAAAATTTTCACCGCTTCCGTGTAACTTACCCGCACGAAATCCGACGACGCGACATGTTCCAGACGCGTTATTAAATTTTTATCCACAAAGCTATTAAAAAATTTAATCTCATCCGGGCAACGATTCATTACGGCTTTTAATACAAATTTTATCATCGCTTCAGCTACGTCCATATCGCCGTTTAAATCCGTGAACGCCATTTCCGGCTCAATCATCCAGAACTCGGCGGCGTGGCGCGGCGTATTGGAATTTTCCGCCCGGAACGTCGGCCCAAACGTATAAACATTCCCAAACGCCGTTGCGAAGTTCTCGGCTTCTAATTGCCCGGATACCGTCAGATTTGTCGAACGCCCAAAAAAATCTTTTGAGAAATCTATATCGCCATCAGGCAGGCGCGGCGGATTGTTTAAATCCAACGTCGTGACGCGGAACATCTCACCGGCGCCTTCAGCGTCGCTTGCCGTGATAATCGGCGTGTGAATATAAATAAAACCGCGTTCCTGAAAAAACTGATGAATCGCGTAGGCCGCCGCGCTCCGAACCCGGAAAACGGCGGAAAATAAATTTGTCCGAGGGCGTAAATGTGAGATATTCCGCAGCAATTCGCGTCGATACGCCTTCGATTATAATTTTACGCGCTTTCAATTCCAACGGCTGTTTGGCTTCCGGCGTCAGAGCGATAACACCCGTGACAATCACCGCCGCGCCGACGTTTTGAGACACGATTTCCTGATAATTTTCCAGCGTTTCGGCGTCGAGAACCGCCTGCAAATTGCGCAGACAAGAGCCGTCGTTCAATTCCAGAAAGCCGAAATTTTTCATATCCCGGATTGTCTTGACCCATCCGGCGACCGTCACGGTCTGATTATCAAAATCCGCGCTGTCCGCGTAAATCCGCGCTATTTTTATAATTTCCCTGTAATCCATACGCTTTCACCTGTTTTTAATATAAATATATAATTATTTAAATTTTATTATTTTTAAATTAATTTAATTAATTTAATCCAAAATTTTCTTGACCGTATTCAACGCGGCGCGAATGACTTTGTCCATGTCATAATATTGATACGCGCCCAGACGCCCGCCGAAAAGAATATTTTTCTCACGCGCCGCCAGTTCCTGATATTGCGCTAATAAATCCTGATTTTTTTGATTATTAATCGGATAATACGGCTCATCGCCCGGTTTCCACTGGGACGGATATTCCCGCGTAATCACGGTTTTTGATTTCGCGCTGACAGCGTTATCAAATACAAAATGCTTGTGTTCGATAATCCGCGTGAACGGCGTTTCGGCGTCCGTGTAATTCATGGCCGCCACGCCCTGATAATTTTCTTGCTCTAATATTTCCGTCTCGAAACGCAGCCCGCGCCATTCCAGCGGCCCATATTGATAATTGAAATACTCATCAATCGGACCTGTATAGATTATATAATCCGCGATTGCGCTGAAATCTTCTTTTTGCGCTAAATAATCCAGATTTAATTTGATTTCGATATTATTTAAAATTTTCTCAATCATCGCCGTATAGCCGTTGACGGGGATTCCCTGATATATATCATTAAAATAATTATTATCAAATCGAAATCTGACCGGCAGACGCTTGATAATATCCGCGGGCAGTTCCCGACACGGACGCCCCCACTGTTTTTCCGTATAGCCTTTGATTAAAATCTCATAAATATCCCGGCCCACAAGAGAGATCGCCTGTTCTTCCAGATTTTTCGGATTTGTAATCCCGGATTTCTCTACCTGTTCCCGGATTTTCGTCCGCGCCTCGTCCGGCGTGACAACGCCCCAGATTTGATAGAAAGTATTCATATTAAACGGCAGATTATATAATTTGCCGTGATAATTGGCGACAGGCGAATTAATAAAATGATTAAATTCCGTGAATTGATTGACATACTTCCAGACTTCCGCGTCACTGGTGTGGAAAATATGCGCGCCATAGCGATGAACCTGAATGCCGTCCAGATTTTCGGAATAACAGTTGCCGCCGATATGCCCGCGCCGGTCAATCACAAGACAGCGTTTGCCGGCTTCCGTCAATTCCCTCGCGCAGACCGCGCCGAAAAGTCCCGCGCCGACAATTAAATAATCATACTTCCGATCCGCCATAATCTAAATAGCCTCCATAAAAATTATAAAAAATTTATATAAAATTATAAAAATAAAAACGAAACGCGACGCCCCCGCCGGACGCTTGCGAGATAAGAATAAGAGCGCTATAATAAAAATATATTCTATATTTCCGTGAAATCATATATTTTTATATCAATTTTTTCAAGTCTGACGCGTATTTTTCGCGTCAGCGATTGAAACGGCGTTTTGAAAAACGATTTTTAGAAGCGTTTTTTAATAATATTAAAATTAATATTAATATTAAATGTTATCAGAAACTTCCCGGCGCGTCAAGCGGATTTCCATTCGCGTTATCAAGTAAAAAAATTTAATAAAATTTAATAAAATTAAATCAGGAGGACATTCAGCGATGAATATTTCCACAGTAACGGATTATCTGACGCAAAATTATCTGACATTGGGCGGCTATCTCAGCGGACAATTTACGATTTTACAGACGCTGGAACTGTTAGCGCGGATTCTGGTCTCAGCCATATGCGGCGCGTCTATCGGCGTGGAACGAAGCAGACGTTTAAAAGAAGCCGGTATGCGTACTCATGTTATCGTATGCTGTACCGCCGCGCTGATGATGGTCGTTTCTAAATACGGCTTCTCCGATTTGACATCCGTCGCGGGAGCCGCGTTTTACGGTACAAGAGGCGCCGATCCCGCCCGTATCGCCGCGCAAGTCGTCAGCGGGGTGAGTTTTCTGGGCGCGGGCGCGATTTTTAAAAGCGGCAATTCCATTCGCGGTCTGACCACGGCGGCGGGTATCTGGGCCACCGCCGGCGTCGGATTGACAATCGGCTCCGGCATGTACTCTGTCGGCGTCGGATTTACCGTTATTTTAATTATTCTGCAACTTCTTATGCACCGTATCGGCTTCGGAACGGATTTGACAACGCATCATCTTGTTTTTTCATTGATTCCTGAGAAAAATTTTCGGGATTCGTTCGACACGTTTCTGGATAGCCGTCACGCGCAGGTGGCGGAGAGCGAGGTATCATATTCCGAAACGGACGGCTTGACTACTTATAAACTTGTGTTAAAATGCCCTCACGGGGTCATTCAGGAAGTGGATGATTTTCTGCACACACACGGCGAAGTTTATACTGTCAGTTATTCCAATATCGCGTAAATTCGCGTAAAATCGCGTAAATTATCGCAAGTTATCGCAATGATTGCGCGATTTTATAACCTGAAAGGAGCGTTTGCGGTTTATGGGCCTTCCGCTTTTCTGTATCTGGATATTATTAAATGGCCGCGTCACGCCGGAAATTGTGATTTTTGGTCTTGTCATCAGCGCGGTATTATTGATTTTTTCGATTCAATTTATGGGCTGGTCATGGAAACGCGAGCGTTTTTTATTTCAAGTCGCGCCGTTATTCGCGCTTTATTTATGCAATCTCCTGCGTGAAACAATTATAGCCGCGTGGAACGTCCTGACTGTCGCTTTCAATCCGGGTTTACATCCTGAACCGTTTTTAATAGAATTTCATTCCGGATTGCCTCATGATTATCAAAATGTTTTATTGGCTAATTCGATTACGCTGACGCCCGGAACGATTACCGTATTTCAGGAACATGATCGATTTGTCGTCCACGCTCTGCGCAAAGAATACGCGGACGGATTGGAAAACTCGTCTTTTATAAAAATTTTAAAAAAATTTCCGTGATATTTTATAATATTATAATAAAAAATTTTATCATAATTTTTATTAATTTTTATAATGAAATATTGAAATATAAATAAAATGGGGGATTGTCCGAATGGAAGTGGAAAGCGCGTACCGGATTTTATATTCCATCGCGTTGATTATATTGGCCGTATCGCTGGGCGTATTGCTGGCGCGTTCGATTCGCGGCCCCGGCGTCACGGATCGATTGTTGTGCATTAACATGATCGGTACGCTTGTGATCGCGGCGATTGTGATTTTGTCGAAATTGCTGGGCGAAACTTGGCTTTTGGATGTCGCGTTAATTTATACGATGATCAGCATGGTGTCTGTCTTGATTCTGGCGCGGGTTCTGATTCCGCCGAAAACGCCGGAAATATCGCAATCACAATCACAAGAAGCCGGACAGGAATTGACGGAACCGGAGGAAAATCAAAATGTGGATCGCCGCGCTGTTATTAATTATCGGCTTGATTTTTTTCGTCGGCGGGGTAATCGGCAACTGTAGATTTCGCTATATCATGAACCGCGTCCACGCCGCCGGACTGGGCGACACAATGGGCTTGTTTTTTGTCTTATTATCGCTGATAATTTCTTCCGATACACTGTTAGAAATCGGCAAATTATGTCTGCCGCTGACATTTTTATGGATTTGTTCCCCCGTATCGTCACATTTTCTGGCGCAGAATAAATAAAAATCGGATGTAACGAAAACGCGGGAGGCGTTTTGATATGAAAATTTACACGATTGAGCATATACCGGGAGTGGAATTTGAGGCGCTGGGACTTGTTACCGGAACGGTTGTGCAGTCCACGCATTTCGGACGCGATTTCATGGCGGGTTTAAAAACGCTTGTCGGCGGGGAAATCGCCGGCTATACGGAAATGTTGGTGGAGGCGCGGAATATCGCGCTGGAACGTATGAAAGACGAGGCGCGGAAACTGGGCGC
>CAJOFP010000030.1:0-6861 GCA_905233795.1 uncultured Oscillibacter sp.
CGGGCGTCGATCCGGTTAATAAAGCCCCGACTATATTCGCAAGCGTATGCTGAAAATCGTCACTGAATGTAAGAATGAAAAGCAAAATCAGAACCACGCATAATAACAATATTAAACGCAATCGGTTATGATGTCTTTTTTTATATTCCTCCGTCATTGCTTTTTGCGCCTCTAAAAAAGCCTGTTCTTTGCGTTTTTCCTGTATCGCCTTTTCTTGATTCTGTTGGGAAAGCGTCAAAAGCTCTTGAATTTGACCCGTTAATTCTTTTAACGCGTTCGCTTTCGGCAATTCGTTGCCGTCCCGTATCTGGAACGCGTTGATATATAATTTAATCTGTCCGCTTAACGGGAAATCGCCGATTTTGACAGGTAAAATCTCTATATTTTTTTCATGACTGTGCCGGTCTACGGCAATGCTGATTTCGTTTAATACATATGTGGAATTTTGCGCCTCGTCGTTTAATAATAATAAAAATATTTTACAGGTCTCCAAGGCTTCGGCGATTGTCACGGAATATATGCCGCCGCCCGTATCGCGTTGAGCCAAGAAACAGGAAATCCCCTCTTTTTCCAACGCGTCATGTATTTTCGCCGCGAGTTCGCCCGCGCTGTCCGTGTGATGGCTGATAAACACATCCGCCATGAGAATTTCCCCCTTTGCGCGTGTTTTTTTATTCGCGTAATATGCGCGTAATTTATAAAAATTTATATAATTATTATAATTAGTATAACATATATTTTTACCGTTTGCGACAGAATTTTTATTTTAAAAAAATCTCTTGCGGCTTGTTCCAATCTGTGATATTTATGATAGATAAAATATAAATAATAAAAACGGAAAGGGGAGCGGTCAAGATGTTGTGTACGCCTGAGAATTTGCGATATATATTGTCGGACTTGACGGACGAACTGCGCGGGATATGCGGCGAAAATCTGGAAAACGTGATTTTATACGGTTCTTACGCCAGAGGCGACGCCGACGCGGAATCGGATATTGATATTATGATTTTAATAAACGGCGTCGCAAGGGAGGAACTTTGGCGATATGAAGCGCGGATCAGTCCGGTTTTATCGCGGATTGAACGCGTATGGAATTATGAGATTTTACTGTCCGTGGTTCTGGAAGATACGGCGACATTTGAGAAATACGCCGCCTATATGCCGTTTTTCCGAAACGTCACAAAGGAGGGAATCGGTTTTGTACGCGAAAGAATTAATTGATCTCGCTTCGTATCGAATGGAAAAAGCGGAGGAATGTCTGACGGACGCGCAAGATAATTTGAAAATGGGCAAATACAGCACAGCCGCCAACCGGTCTTATTACGCGATTTTCAATTCTATGCGGGCGTTATTGAATCTGGACGGAAGCGATTTTAAACGTCATTCCGGGGTCATATCTGAATTTCGGAAGAGATTTATTAAAACCGGGATTCTTCCTGAAAATCTGTCCCCTATCATTCGGGACGCGTTCAATTTGCGCAACGCCAGCGATTATGACGATTTTTATATTATCTCAAAAGAAAGCGTGGAAAATCAGACCAAAAACGCCGCGTTTTTTACGCGAACGGTCAAAGATTATTTAAAAAAGCGAATTTCCGGCGACGAATGATACGTTGATTTTTATTTGAACCTCACCCCCTGTCCCCCTCTCCTAAAAAGGAGAGGGGGAACGCAATTTTTAAACTTTTGTCCTGAATTTTTTCAAATTTTATATTTTGGGACGAAAATCTAAAAACCACGTTCCCCCTCCCCTTATAAGGGGAGGGGGACAGGGGGTGAGGTTCTTTTTTTAACATGGGATAAAATTTAAATTGAAATAAAAACGCAAAAAATATTAAATTTCTATCAGTTCATATTCACGGGAGCCGAAACCGAGAGCGGCGGCGGCTTCTATGGTGTGGATACCGTGACGCGATTCCACGCGTTCAATAAAATGGCCTTGACCGGGATCGTCTTTCGCGGCGTAAATCAAATCCATACAGGCCTGATCAATGGCGACGGGATCGAGTGAAGACAAAATGCCTATATCTTTCATACAGGGGTCCTCGGCGACGGCGGTGCAATCGCAATCGACGGACAGATTTTTCATGACGTTAATAAACGCGATTTTATTTTCAAAATATTTGACGACGGAGGACGCGGCGTCGGCCATCGCCTCACAGAAATGATCCTGTTCCGCGTGGACTTTCCAAGCCTGTATATTATCGCGGCTCTGTCCGCCGGAGTGGATTAAGGCCTTGCCCTCGCGGGACGCGCAGCCTATAGATAATTGCTTTAACGCGCCGCCGTAACCGCCCATCGGATGACCTTTGAAATGGGCTAAAACAAGCATAGAATCATAATTGGCGATATGGGCGCCCACGCGATTGGATTTTAAAATTTTGCCGTTGGGGATTTGTAAAATCAAATCGTCGTCGGGGCCGTTCTCGTCCATAATATCGACGGTGTATAATTTGCTCCAGCCGTGGAAGTCCATTAATTTCCAGTGTTCGTCGGTATAATCGCGGACGCCCTCGAACGCTTTCCCGTAAGCCGTGTTGCACTCGACAATCGTGCCGTTGACGCTTTCGACCATCGGTTTCCAGAACTCCGGACGCAGGAAATTCTGATTGCCTTTCTCGCCGGAGTGCAATTTACAGGCCACTTTCCCCGGCAGATTGATATTTAATTTGCGATACATTTCCACGACTTTTTCCGGCGTGATTTCTTTCGTAAAATACACTTTCGATTTCATAAAAATTCATACTCCTTTTTATTTTAATTTTTTTATTATTATTTTATAAATTATATTATATCAAATCTTCGTGACGGTTCGCAAGTTTTTTTAGATAAAAAAATTAAAATTTAAAATATAATAAATAAATAATAAAGATAGATAGATAAAAAAATTTAAAAAATTTAAAAAATAAAATAAAATCACGGGATTGTATATTTCTTCCATGTGATGAAAACATGAGAAAACGCCGGAAATCAGGTCATTTTTGGGATTTCCGGCGCCGTTTTTTGATCTTTTTACCGATCTGTCATATTTTTCAACGAACTGTCATGATTTTCCTCTGAACTGTCACTTTTTCGTCATGGAAATGTGGTGAAATCAAATTTTAAATGCCTTATCATGACAGACGTTGAGAGACAACGGCGCGGGGGAGCGCGCCGGAGATATAAAAAAATAGAAAAAATAATAAAATATACGGCGCTGATCAAATCGGGAGGGATTGAATATGAAAAAGGAAACCGGATTGTTTATAACGGCGGGCGTGTGCCTGATGTTCTCGGCGGGATTGATTTTATCGCCTTTCCCGAAATTCGCGCCGGATAATTATAATAATTATAATAATATTTATTATTATGAGCGCGATAATAATTACGCCGGGCGGGATGTCGTGGCGGAAGTCCTGTCGGGACGTTCGGACGCGGCGAAAATCAACGGGGAAAACGTCGCGGTGAAAGCCGTATCAAACGACGCGAAATCCCGGCGGGCGGCGGTGAAAAACACGCGTAAAAACTCGGACAGTTTTATTATCTCGCTGGAGGACGCGTCCGGGAACTTCGACGCGGAATTTTTAAAATTATCGTCGGACAGCGTCGCGCCGAAAGATTGGGATATGACGCGCTTTTTATTCCTGTCCGGCCAAGGCGTTTATCTGGCGTGTACGGATATGGGAATCTGGCGGCTTGACCCGGAGACGCGGACGGCGGTCAAACTCAGCGCGGATGTGTTTCAGGGACGAACCCGCGCCGAAATTCAGGCGGATACCGGTAAGACGGTTTTTTGGACGGATGATCCGGTATTAAGTCCGAACGGACGCTATTTAGCGTATGTATCCAATCGGACAGACCCGGAATCGGACGGGGATGAGATCTGGACGCTGGACACGGCGACCGGGGAAGAGCATTTGTTAATGCGTCAGAAAGGGACATGGAAAACGCCTCTTGGCTTTCTGTCCGAAAAAGATATTTTGATTGAGATTGAAGATAAAAATAATAATAAAAATAATATTTATTACGCGGCGGCGGACGCCGTGACGGGCGATATATCTGAGATTGAATTTAATATACAGGACGGAACGCGGGTACAAGATGTCAGTCCCAACGGACACGCGGCGATGATTGATTATAAAAATGCATGGATTTTACGGGCTATTATCCGGCGGGCGTTAAATTTTCGCCGTCGGGCGGACGCCTCGCCGCGCCGATTGCGGATGAAAGCGATCAGGACGCCGACGCCGTTTTATTAATAGATATACGGACGGGGAACAGTCAGCGGCTGGACGGCGGGAGCGCGGGGAATCAAATCCGCGATTACGCTTGGGCGAATGAATCTTCGCTTTTGATTGATATAATTTATAATATTAATAATATTAATAATATAAATCAATCCGGCGTGACTTGGCTTTATCACTGCGACGCGAAATAAAAAAATATATAAAAATATATAAAAATATATAAAAAATAATAAAAATAAAAATAAAAAAAGACGGGGGGCTTATGAAAATGAAACGCTGGATATGGGGATTGTTACCCGTCGCGGTGATATTGCTGCTCTTAACCGGCTGTGAGGGCGAAAACCGGGTCGAGACGTGGCGGGAAGATGATATGATGATTTACGCTTTTCAGGGATTGGAAATTCCGGTTCCGGCGGATTGCGCGGATTTGTTAAGCGTGAAGTTTTCAGACCCTCCCGGATGTTATGAGAATATGTCAGACAGCGCGCATATCAAGACGCTGTTTTCGTGCCGGGAAAAGGCGTCGTTAGAGGCGGCGCGGCGGGATAATATAACCGAGGATCACGGGGAGGGCTGGCTGTTCAGCGTATGCGAACTGGATCAGATCGGTTTGGAAGAGTGGCTGGTTTCGGACGGTTACGGATCGTATTTATTCGCCCGCGGAAATCATAAATATTATCTGGCGGAGTTCCCCACGGATTTGGAGTGATGATCAGACTTGGGATGTCTGGTATAAATTGAACGAGTGGAGCGAAAACGCGCCGGATATGATCACGGAACGCAATGAGATTTTAAAAAGCTATGACGCGTTCGCGCTGTATCGGCGGGATTATACTTACGGCGGCGCGCACGCGGAGATTGAATACGCGCCGGAGGACGGAATCGGCGGGGCGGTATTGGTTTTGTCACAGCCCGTGAAGAGCGGGAAAGGCGGCGTCTGGTGTGTGGAGCGCGTGAAATATATCCGCGACGGGTGGACGGATACGCGCTTGGTATTTCCGGCGGGCGATGGAATTGATATGACGGCGGAAGCGTATTACCAGAAATTACAGTCCGAGAGCGGGACGCGTAAAGATTTACAGACGCCGATGGGCGCGGCGCTGGCCTACGCGAGACACGTCGGCTGGATACCGGAAAACGGCGGTGAGGCGAATTTGCGTCTTATATCCCAGTCTTAAATATAAAATAATAATATATAAAATATATAAAAATAATATAAATAATAGAAAAGGGCGCGGGACGGGTAAAACAGGAAAAAATTGCTAAAATCAGGTAAAATTTGTAAAAAATAACGGCGTTGGGTCAAAAAAATTTAAAAATTTAAAGATTTATTCAAGAAATGTGTGCGGGAATTTGATATTATATATATGGATTAAAATATAGAAATATAAATAAATATAAATTCAGAGAGAAAGAATAGAGAGACAGAGAGAGTAGAGAGAAAACAGAGAGATATAAAATTTTAAGAGAGAGAAAGAGAGTAGAGAGATTATTATAAATATTAAATGATAAATATTATAAATAGATAGATAGAAACAGGAATATAAGATCAAGAGAGAAAGAGAGAGTAAAGAGATCAGAGAGAGAAAAAGACCCGCGGCCGTTTATATAAATTTTCCCGCCGTACCCGACCGGCGCATGAACAGCCGGGTATGGCGGGAAGGGATAAAATAGAGAAATAAATATGATAAAAAGATATAAAAATAAAATAAATAAAATAGATAGAGAAAAATATAAAATAATAAATAGATATAATAAATAAAATAATATAGAGAATCGGGAGGACGAAGGAGGAGAGAAAAAATGGGCATTGACGATCCCACGCGGGAGACGGAGGAGAAAACAGGCGACAAGTCTTTTGATTTTCAACCGGAATTGGCGCAGCTTGTGGAGGATTATAAAGAGCATTCCAGACTGGCGCTGCATCACCAGCAGGAAGCGTATTTTCGTATGGTGGGGATTTTAGAGGCTCTCACAACCGGGGACGGAAAAGAATTGGAACGGATTATCCGCGTAATTAAAACGCTGAAAATATTATGAAATATAAGAAAGATAAAAGAGATAAAAATTCATGCTATGTTAGAAATATTAAAAATATTGAAAAATGTGATGATTGAGATTTCCCCGCCGTTCGCGCCGCCGACGACGGGCGTTTTTTTTAGATTGAAAATCGCAAGCGCGAAAAGAGCGCGAAAAAAATCCCGACGACAAAACGCCGCCGGGATTTTTTTATTAATTTTATTAATTTTATAAATTTTATTGAATATGCTTTTTTTACTGGAACGTGGTGGTATAAGACAGCGTATCGGTTTTACCGGGTTCCAGAGCGCGGACGCCGATTTTCTCGGACAAATCGCGTCCCGCGAAAACGGCGTCGGGGAGCGTCGTCCAAGGTTCGATACAGACGTAATTGGTATCGAAATCTTTGGCGGCGGTCCAGATGCCGAGATAGGGGAAGTCTTTAAATTCCATCGTGACGCGGGGGCGGTTTTGTTTATCCGTCAAGACGGCTTTGCGCTGGGGGAGATTGTCTAAAATGACGGTATCGAGATTGTAAACGGACGGTTTTAATTGGATTTTGCCGTCTGTGAGATTGAAAGTTTTGGTTTTGGGCGTGATCATATTCGCGGCGTCC
>CAJOFP010000030.1:7016-14413 GCA_905233795.1 uncultured Oscillibacter sp.
AAACGCGAACGGATAGGATTTACGCGTTTCGTCATTGTCGGAATAGGCGAACGAAACGGAAGTCTCGGACTGTTCGCGGACGGTAAAAGGCGCGGAGCGGCAAAAGCCGTGAATCGGCATATTCCATGTTTTGCCGTCGAAAGTATATTGATTGTCGCGCAGACGTGCGATGACGGGGAATAATAACGGGGCGCGGCGGGCCCATATATTGGGGTCGCCCTGCCAGATGTATTGCACGCCGCTCTTGTTGTCCCGGACGGACGCTAATTGGGCGCCGGCGTCCTCGATTTCCACGGTAAGGGATTCGCTTTTAATGGTCAGAATCATGATAAAATGCCGCCTCCAGTCCGCGACGCGATTGCGGCGCGGGATAATATATAAAAATATTATAGCTTTTATATATAAATAAATCAAGTGAAATAATACAGGCATAACCGGGCCTGTCGGGGAATATAGATAAAAAGATAAATAAAATAAAATAAATAAAATCAGGAAAGGGAGAAATATAAATGGAACTGGAATTAAAAAAAGCGGGCGCGGAAGCGTATGAGACCGGCGGGGAGATAATCGCGACGCATGAGGAAAGCGCGGAAACGATTCTGCCGGATTACTGTCCCGATATGGCGCGGATTATCGAGTCCGACGGCATGATTTTTTTACACAGTCGTGAATATATTATACACGCCGGAGGGGGAAAGCGGCATCCGGGGCATGGAATTTTCCATACCGTTTGAGATTGCGTGCGGGGGGCCGGAAATCGAAAACTGTCAGATCGCGGATATTGAAACGGAGATTGAATATTTAGAAACGCGTATGTTAAATCCGAGAAAGTTATTGACGCGCTGCGGGTTAATTATCCGCGTGACGGGGTATCGGAAAAAGAATTTGATATATTATTCCGGGGCGGCGGCGGATGAGAGTTGGCATGTGGAACAGCGTCTGGAAAAGCGGCGGGCGATTTTACTGACGCGGGCGGCGGAACGGGAATTTAATTTCAGCGATAATTTAATTTTATCGCCGGGGCGTCCGGGGGCGACGGAATTGTTATCGGCGCGGGTGACGCCGTCGGTGAACGAAACGCGGATGATAGGCAATAAATTAATATTTAAAGGCATTTTTAATATTAATTTATTATATCGCACGGAAGATGGGGATTGTGATTCCTGTACAGGCGAACTGCCTTTCTCGCAGATCATGGATATTGATCGCCGGATAGAAACGCCGCCGGATACGGACGCGGATATAAGCGCGAGTTTAAACGCGAAAAGCGCGAATATAAACGGGAATATAAACGCGAAAAACGCGGGGGAAAATAATATAAATAATAATATAAAAAGCGAATCGCCGGAAAACGCGTGGGCGTCGGTACGCGTGGATTTGACGGGCTGGGATATACAGATTGACGGCGCGGACCCGGACGGGCGTCAGATCGCCGTGACGCTGTATTTATACGCGATGGCGGTTTTGCGGGAAGAACGGGAATTGATTTTGCTCACGGATTTGTATTCGACGGCGTATGATTTAAAATATCAATCCGCGCCGCTGGAGATTGTGCGAAGCTATGACAAAATAACGCGCCGTCAGACGGTGCGGGAATTACTGGAAATCGGCGTGGTAGTGGATTCGATTTTATTATTGCGCGTCGATTGCGGGCCGGTCACGACGGAACGCGACGGGGACGCCGTGATTTTGCGGACATCGGCGACGATACGGGCGTTATATCGTGACGAGGGCGGAGCGGCGTTAATCGCGGAACGGCGTATTGAAACGGGTTGCCGGTTGGAAGCGTCGCCGGATTGTATGATAAAAGCGCGGGCGATTTGTTCTGAAGAGCCGCATGGAAGCGTGGGGGAACGCGGGATTGAAATCCGTTTCCCGGTGGATTTTCAGATAGAATCCGTGATTTTATCCCAAGAGAACGGCGTGACGGCGGCGGAATTAAATCCCGACGCGCCGACAGACGCAATCAACGCGCCGTCTTTAGTATTACGCGGACTGGAACCCGGCGAAACGCTGTGGGATTTGGCGAAGGCTTATAACAGTACGATAGAGGAAATTCAGGCGGCGAATAATTTAAATAATAATAATTTAAATAATAATTTAAATCAGGAAAACGCGGAGACGCCGCGTCTGCTCCTGATTCCGCGTAAACGGGCGTGAAAAAAATATAAAAATATATAAAAAACGGAAAGGACGGGGAAAAGAATCATGAATGACGGGATATATCAAACGATAGCGACGCGGACGGCGGGCGATATTTATATAGGCGTCGTGGGCCCGGTGCGGACGGGAAAATCGACTTTTATTAAGCGTTTCATGGAAACGCAGGTTATACCCAATATAGAGAATATTTATCGCAAAGAGCGGGCGCGGGACGAATTGCCCCAGAGCGGTTCAGGCCGGACGATTATGACGGCGGAGCCCAAATTCGTGCCGGAAGAGGCGGCGCAAGTGGAATTGGAGGGCGGCGCGTCGTTTTCGGTCAGATTGATTGACTGCGTAGGCTATATGGTCCGGGGGGCAATCGGACAGTTTGAGGACGACGCGCCGCGCATGGTCACAACGCCGTGGTTTGATCATGAAATACCCATGACGGAGGCGGCGGAAATCGGCACCCGGAAAGTCATCGCCGAACATTCGACGATTGGAATAGTAATTACTACAGATGGGACGGTCTCGGATATACCCAGAGAAGATTATTTGGAAGCCGAAGAGCGTGTAATAAGAGAACTGCGGGAACTGGGCAAGCCTTTTATCGTGTTATTAAATTCCGTGGATCCGAAAGGCGAAAGGGCGATAGCGATTGCCAAAGATATTTCGTCGCGTTACGCCGTACAATGCGCGCCGGTGAACTGTCTGGAATTGGACGAGGACGACGTGACGGGAATTTTAAAAGGCGTATTATATGAATTTCCGTTAAGAGAATTTAAATTTTATCTCCCGCCGTGGGTGGACGCGTTGCCGATGGGACATGAAATAAAATCAGGATTATATAACGCGATTCGGGATGGCGCGGCGCGTTTAAAGCATATACGGGAAGTGGACGGCGTAATCGCGGCGTTAAGGGACGGCGGGATGATTCAGGAAGCGTCCGTCAGCGCGATTGATCTGGGAACCGGTATCGCGGAGGCGCGGTTGACGCTGCCAAGGGAGTTATTTTATCAGACTTTGTCGGAACAATCCGGCTTTCATGTCACGGACGACGGCGATTTAATGAGTTTGTTGACGCGTCTGGCGGGGGTCAAGAAAGAATATGATAAAATCTCCGGGGCTTTACAGGATGTACGGGAAAAAGGCTATGGGATAGTAATTCCGGGCATGGATGAATTAAAACTGGAAGAGCCGGAAATTATGCGGCAGGGCGGGCGTTACGGCGTAAGATTAAAAGCAAGCGCGCCGTCTATTCACATGATCCGCGCCGATATAGAGACAGCCGTTTCGCCGATTGTCGGCAATGAAAAACAATCTGAAGATATGGTGAATTATTTACTGCGGGAATTTGAGGGGGATACAAGCCGGATATGGGAATCTAATATATTTGGCCGCAGTTTTCACGAACTGGTCAACGATGATTTGCAGACGAAACTGGCCCGTATGCCGGAGGACGCCCGGCAGAAACTGCGCGAGACGTTAAGCCGGATTATCAACGAGGGCAGCGGCGGTCTGATTTGCATTATATTATAAACGCCAAAGCATGAAAATAATAATAATAATAATAAAAATCTCCCGGCGTCGTCTGGCGTCCGGGGGATTTTTTGATTATAATAATAAATATAAAAATAAACGGGGGACGGATTGTTTATGATATTTGACACGCACGCGCATTATGATAATTATAAATTTAAAGATGATCGTGACGGGATTTTATTAAGTTTACCCGGCGCGGGGATCGGACGGGTTTTGAATCCGGGATGTAATTTAGAATCGTCAAAAGCGGCAATGGATTTGTCAAAGCGTTATGATTTTGTATACGCGGCGGTTGGCATTCACCCGGAAGATTGCGGGGACGCGGACGAGAATATTTTAAAAGAAATAAGGGATTTGATAGAAAATCCGGGCGGCGCGAAAATCGCGGCGATTGGCGAGATCGGACTGGATTATTACCGCCCGGAGAATCCGGATCGGGATTTGCAGAAATTTATATTGAAAAAGCAATTAGACATGGCGCGGGAATATAAACTGCCCGTGATTATACATGATCGGGAAGCGCACGGGGATTGCATGGAAATAATAAGAGAATATAAAGATATAACGGGCGTGTTTCACTGTTATTCAGGGAGCGCGGAAATGGCGTTGGAATTGACGCGTCTGGGCTGGTATTTCGGATTTGACGGCCCTGTGACGTATCCGAACGCCCGGAAAGCGATGGAGGTTGTACAGGCGATCCCGGAAGATAGAATATTAATCGAAACGGATTCGCCGTATTTATCGCCCGTACCGTTGAGAGGCAAGCGCAATGACAGTGGAAATTTAATTTATATAATAAAAAAACTCGCGGAATGGCGGAATATCAGCCCGGAGAGACTGGAAGAAATCACATGGGAGAACGGCTGTAAATTATTTAAAATAAATTAAAATAAATCCGCGCCTGACGGACGTGTGAAACGGAAACGGAAAATCCTCACGTTTGGCGGGCGCGGTAATATTTACGGGATTATTTGTCGAAAAATTTTGTAAAGCCTGTTGGCATGGAACGGGGGAACGTGTTATAATACGCGTAACGCCCATAATTCGATGGAACGCGACAGGATAAAGAATCTATCAGGCTGAAAATATTGAAATATCTGGGCGGGATATTCTATAAATTTATAAAATATAATTTTTAGAGAGGACGGACGGGCGATTATGACGAATCATGTGACCGTGAAGATTTGCGGAGAGGAATATACGATGATAACGGAGGACGCGGCGGAATACAGCCAGAAAATCGCGTCGTATGTCAGCGATAAGATGCAGGAATTGATCACGCACTCGAAAGCGGGATTGAAAGACGCGGCGATTTTGGCGGCGATGAATATCGCGGACGAATTATTTAAAGTCCGGGCGGCGGATGAACAGTTACGGGCGCAGGTGAAAGGCTATCTGGACGAGGCCGGGAAAGCGAAGTCACAGGTAAGCGATTTAAAGCGCGAAAATTTCCGGTTACAGCAGAAACTGGATAAATTAGAGAAGAAATAATATAGAAATAATATATAAAAAATAAAAATAATATAAATAAAATAAAAAAGCGCGGGGGGAAAGAAACTTGCCGGAAAATTGTATTATATCGACGCCGGAGGATTTAAAAAATAAAAATATAAAAATCGTTTTGGCGTCGGAGTCGCCGCGCCGGAAAGCGTTGTTGGCGCGGATCGGATTGAAAGAGCCGTATATAGAAATCAGAGCCTCCCACGCGGAAGAGTACGCGCCGCCGGGATTGAATCCGCGTGAAATCGTGGAAAAAATCTCGCGGGAAAAGGCGGAAGCGGTATCGGCGGCGCCGGATGAAATGATTATCGCGGCGGATACGATGGTATTTTTAGATAATTTAAAATTAGGCAAGCCGGAAAATTGTGATGACGCGTTGAATATGTTATTAAAATTACAGGGCCGCCGCCATACGGTACGGACGGGCGTGACAATCCGGCGGGATAATATATATTTAACGGATTCGGAACAAACGGACGTGATATTTCGCCAAGCGTCGCGGGATGAGTTGACGCGATATATAGCGACCGGGGAGCCGCTGGACAAAGCGGGCGCGTATGGCATACAGGGGCGCGGCGCGTTATTAGTCGAACGGATTGACGGCGATTATACAAACGTAATCGGATTGCCGTTGCCGTTGTTATCGCGTATGCTGGCGCGTTTCGGCGTGATATTGTTATAAAAAATTTATAAAATTTGCTTAGAACCTCTCCCCTGTCCCCTCTCCTAAAAAGGAGAGGGGAACGTGAAAAGGTGGAAACGCCGCAAATTGGGTTCCCCCTCTCCTTATAAGGAGAGGGGGACAGGGGGTGAGGTTCACGCGCTTTAAGTAAATGACGCGGAAAGCCGTGAAAGACGCGGCGGGGGGATTGAATTTAAATAAAAATCGCCCCTGTTTCGATGGAGATAGTTTGAAATTGGGGTGATTTGGGATGAAAGATTTTTTGGAAAATCACGGATTATGGATTTTATTGGCGGCGGCGTTGATTTCGGCGGCGTTGGCGGCGGCGTCCCTGACGGGTTTTCACGCGCCGGAAAACGCGGTAAATGTATTGGCGACGCCGTTTCGCGTTGTCGGGACAGCCGGGGCGAAATGGTTTAACGAGCGGCAGGACAGATACAGAGACGTGACAAAGCTGATAGAGGAAAATGAGGCGTTAAAGAAACGCGTGGCGGAGATGGAAGAAGCGGTCCGGCAGGCGGAGAGCGACAGTGATGAGAATCGAAGATTGCGGCAGTTGTTGGACTTGCGCGAACAGCGGCGGGATTTAAGCGATTTGGAAACGGCGTTAATAACGGAATACGCGGTCTCGAACTGGACATCGTCTTTGACGCTGGACAAAGGCAGTATGCACGGCGTGGAGCCGGGGGATTGCGTCATGGACGCGACAGGCGCCGTAGTCGGGGTTATCAGTCGGACGGGGACGAACTGGTCAACGGCGTTGACGCTGATTGATACGGATACTTCGATTGGGGCGCAGGTATTTCGGACAAAAGAATTAGGCGTGGCTAAAGGGGCTTTCGCGCTGATGGAGTCGGGGGAAATGCGTCTGGATTATCTTCCGGCGGACTGTCGGTTATTATCCGGGGACTTGGTCGTGACATCGGGATTAGGCGGTTATTTCCCGTCGGGCTTGGTGATTGGGACTGTCAAAGAAGTGTTACGGGATGAATCGGGATCGGCGGCGTATGCGATATTGGAGCCGAAAGTGAACGCGGCGGATTTAACGCAAGTGGTCATTATTAAATCGTTTGATATAGTGACGTGAAATCCGGGATATAATAAAAATAAAATAAATATAAAATAAAAAAATTGGAGGGATTGTCAGATGGATGATGATCGTATATTCATGACGGATTTATGGTTGAAAGATTTTATAAAAGACGTGCCGCGATATTTAAAAATCGCGCTGGATGAAGAGCCGGTACAGGTCACGACGGAAGATAACCGGGATGTGATTATTATTCCGATGGAGGAATATAACGCGTTAAGACGGGCGAAAAATAATCTGGAGTATCTGAAAAAATTGCGGGAATCGGAAGAACAATATAAAAACGGACAGGTAATTGTAAAGACGATGGCGGAATTGGAGGCTATGGCGCGTGAGTGAAATGCTATTTACGGAACGCGGCTGGGCTGATTATGTCTATTGGGAGAAACAGGACCGGAAAACGCTGAGCCGTATTAATCAATTATTACAAAGTATCGG
>CAJOFP010000030.1:14566-20337 GCA_905233795.1 uncultured Oscillibacter sp.
GGGGGAATACGCGGGATGATAGCGGACAACGCGGTAATATTTAAATGGAGTTTATATAGTATCGCGGTTATTTTTTGTATGGCGATACAGGGTATGTTTTTGCATAGAATTTATATTTGGGGCGTGATCCCGTTTTTGTATCCGGTACTGGCGGCGGTGCCGGCGACGTATGAAGAGCCCGCGTCGGCGACGGTTTTCGCGCTGGGATTGGGAATTGTGTGTGATTTGTTATTGCCGGAAGCGTTTCCGTGTTTTTATACGATTTTGTTTCCGGTCACGGGACTGGCGGCGTCGTTGTTATCGCGGCTTTTCCCGGCTGGGATATTTTGTTCTTATATAGTATCCGTTACGGCGTTTTTATTGCACGGGGTTTTGCATTGTTTTATATTATGGTCACAGGGCGGCGGCGGATTGACGTGGAAACTGGGGATGTTTCTGACGCTGAGAGAATTTTTGATAACCGTCCCGGTATTGGCGCCGCTGGTAACGATATTATTTCACGCTGTAGCGGTACGAACCCACGCGGACGAGCCGCGGAATTGGTGAGAAAAGGGAGAATAATAAAAATAGAGAGGGGAGGAAAAAGAAAATATTATGAAGTACGGGTATCAGGGATATAAAGCGGAGGCGATGCGGGATGAGGAGCCGGCGCGTCCGGGGAGATTGTTATTATTGGCGTTGATGACGGCTGTGGTATTGGCGGTATATACATGTGTGTTATATGACACGCAAGTGATTCATCATGAGGAGTATTTAGACAAATCGGCGGGGTCGATTGTAAGATACGAGACGGTGAAGTCGTCGAGAGGGATTGTGACGGATCGGAACGGGGAAGTATTAATCTCAAACGGACACGCGTATGACCTGACGTTTGACGCGGCGTTGTTAAAGCGCGACGAGGACGCGAACGAGGCGATATTAAGATTATTATGGTTATGTCATGATAACGGGGTAGAGTGGAACGACGGCTTGCCGATAGACTGGGAGGAGCCGTTTAAATTTACGATAGACGGCGGCCCGACGGAAGATAAAAAAAGGCTGTTATGGTGTTTAAATTCGATAAGGGAATCGCGGATAAGATTAGAGAATTATTTACTGGAACGTCCTGAACTGGTGGACGCGTCGGATTTATATGAATTAAACCCGGAAGATAATTATGACAACGGGGAATTGTTTGAACCGGAGCCGGAGCCGGAAGTAAATTTGACTGTCGGACAGCGCGTAAAGAATTTGATTAAGAGCGTAACGGGGCGCGGAAGTAATAAAAATTCGGACGATACGGGGCCGGTTATTACGGGAAGTGATTTATTGGCGCGTTTTTCGGCGTCGGATTTAAGCGTGGAGATTCTGGACGGCGCGGGAATTTCGGCGGGCGATTTTCTGTCATGGCTGGGTCGTGAATGCGGGATACCGGAGGAATTTTCGGGACAGGATCGGCGCATGGTCTTAGGGATTCAGTATGAATTGAGATTGCGGCGTTACGGCGATAACAGCGTATATTTATTGGCGCAGGATATAGACACGGAATTTATATCGCAGTTATCGGATGGAAATTATTCGGGATATAAAGTAGTAAATTCGACTGTGCGGCAGTACGAGACGGACGCCGCCGCGCATATCTTGGGAACGGTCGGGCCGTTGTATCAGACGGATTTAGGCAATCCGTTATATGATGGCTATTCGCTGGACGCGATTGTTGGGAAAGACGGCGTGGAAGGGACGGAAGAAGAATATTATCTGTCACGGAGGACGGCAAAATCACGGGCGAATATTACACGCGGGAGCCGAAGCCGGGCAATACGGTGGAACTGACGATAGATTTGGAATTTCAAAAGGCGACGGAAGCGGCGTTGGCGGAAACCGTGGAGCGCATGGACGCGGCGGATCGGGACTGGACGAGAGGCGCGGGCGTGGCGGTGGTAAGAGTCGGGACGGGAGAAATATTAAGTTTAGCGTCGTATCCGAGTTTTGATATAACGGCGTATCGGCGGGATTATAATAATTTAGCGGCTGACCCGGCGAAGCCGTTGATCAATCGGGCGACGATGGGATTATACGCGCCGGGATCGACGTTAAAGCCCGCGACGGCCTACGCGGCGTTGACATCCGGGGCGATTAGCTTAAAAGGCCGGATTTCAGATACGGGAACTTGGTGGTATCCCCGGACGAATTTATACGCGAATTGCTGGTATCACGCCGGACACGGTTCGCAGAATATCACACAGGCGATTACAAATTCTTGTAACTATTTTTTCGCTGAGCTTGGCTATCGTATGGGAATGGATACGTTAGATGAGTATTATAAAATATTAGGCTTGGGGGAGCATACGGGAATTGAAATCGGCGATTACGCCGGAAACAGACCGTATAATCCGCAGGGACAGGATCAGGCGCCGTGGGCGGCGTTCGGACAGTCGAATCAGAGATACACGCCGTTGCAACTGGCGAATTATATCGCTACTATCGTTTCGGGCGGGCGACATTGTCCGGCGCATTTGTTAAAAGCCGTGAAAGGCTATGGCAACGCGAATTTGATTGCGCAGGGCGATACGACGCCGATGAATGAAGTGGAAATCGCGCCGGAGTATTTGAACGCGATTAAGACCGGCATGAAGAATCTGGCCGAGGGCGGTTTAAATCGTTATTTTCAGGATTGCGTAGTGGACGCGGGCGCGAAAACCGGCACGGCGCAATTAGGGCGCGGGATTACGAACAACGGCGTATTTATCTGTTTCGCGCCGTATGACGAGCCGGAAGTGGCGATTGGAATGGTAATCGAACGGGGCAGCGCGGGCGCGAATTTAGCGTCCACGGCGGTGAAAATTTTAAACGCTTGGTTTGACAGAGAGCCTGAAGCCGTGGTTATCACGGGAGAAAATGAATTATTGCCGTAAAAAATATATTCGCCTTTTTTATTGAAATTATATTAAAATTAATTTGAATAAAAAAGGCGATATAAAAAAGCGACGAAAGGAGAGTATCAAAAACACATGAGCGAGCCTTTTGTTTTTGATTCCAGATGTACGGAGTGTAAAGAGCCGTATGGGGCGGTATCGTGCGGGCAGAATATAATATTAAAATGCAGACCATTGGAAGCGGAGGGCTTCACGCGCTGTATAGTGGTTTTAAAAGATGATTTTACAGGCGAGGTTTTAGAGATAGAATTACAGCCGGTGGCGAAAGACGGGGAACGGGTGAGATTTTACGCGAGTTTTCCCGCGCCGGATCAATCGGCGTTGGTATTTTATTATTTTCAATTTCGGCGCGAGGACGGATCGGGGTGCAAGCTGGACCGGACAGGGTATCGGCGGGATGATGAAAAGAATCTGGATCCGTGGCAGTTGACTGTATATGAGAAAAGTCACACGCCGTTCTGGTTTGGGGCGGGCGTGACATATCAGATTTTTCCGGATCGGTTTTGTCGGGATAAAATCCCGGATGTAAAAGGCATGATTGGAAATCGGCTTGTGCATGAGGATTGGAACGAGGCGCCGGTATCGAATCCGCCGGACGGAATCTGGAACCGGGATTTTTTTGGGGGAAGTTTAAAAGGCGTTTTATCTAAATTAGATTATTTATTTGATTTAGGCGTATCGACGATTTATTTTAATCCGATGTTTGAATCGGGATCGAATCACAGATATGACACGGCGGATTATATGAAATTAGATCCCATGTTAGGGACTGAAGAGGATTTCCGGGAGTTATGCCGGGAGGCGAACCGCCGGGGAATGCGTGTGATATTGGACGGCGTATTCAGTCACACGGGATCGAGAAGCCGGTATTTTAACGCGGACGGATTTTACCCGGAATTGGGCGCGGCGCAAAGTAAAGAGAGTAAATATTATTCATGGTACGATTTTCAGGAGTGGCCGAATAAATATACTTCATGGTGGGGCGTCCCGACGTTGCCGGACGTAAAAGAAGAGAATCAGGATTATCAGAATTATATTATCTGGGGTCAGGATTCTGTCATTCGGCATTGGTTACGGGCTGGGGCGTCTGGATGGCGTCTGGATGTGGCGGACGAGCTGCCGGATTTTTTCATAGAGCATATCAGAACGGTTATGCATGAAACAGCGTCTTACGCGATTTTGATCGGCGAAGTATGGGAGGACGCGAGCAATAAAATATCGTATTCTAAGCGCCGCAAATATTTTTTAGGCCGTGAATTGCATGGGGTCATGAATTATCCGTTCAGGAGCGCGGTCTTGGATTATCTGCGCGGCGGCGACGGCGACGCGTTCCGGGAGACGTTAGAGACGTTACGCGAAAATTATCCGGCGGCGTCGTTCGATTCGGCGATGAATTTCTTGGGCACGCATGACACGCCGCGCATTTTGACAGTCTTAGGCGCGGAAAAATGTCCGGATTCACGGAAAGAACGGGAGATATTTAAACTATCGCCCGAAGAGAAAAAACGGGGATTGATATTAGTCAAATTAGCGGCGATGATTTTATTCGCGTTTCCGGGTTCGCCGACGATTTATTATGGCGACGAATACGGTTTAGAGGGCTGGGAAGACCCGTTCAACCGCCGCACAATCCCGTGGGGACGGGAAACCCCGGAGAGCGAGGATTTAAAAGCGCGTTTCACGGCGTTGGGGAAACTGCGTCGGGAGCGGATTTCATTACAGCGCGGCGATTTGCGTTGGTTGTATACTTCCGGGCCGATTTTAGCGTTTTCACGCTGGAAAAACGCCGAATATACGGCGCTGGTCATGAACGCCGGACCGGATACGCGTGATATTTGGATACAGACATCGACGGGCGATTCCCGCGATCTTCTGACAGGTGAGATATTTCATTCCGAAAACGGCGCGATTCATTTCAATATTCCGCCGTACACAGGTTATTTATTAGGCCCCGTATAAATTATATCATATATCAAAAAACGTCCCTGTTATTTCACATGAAACGCGGGGGCGTTTTTTATTACGCGAAATAAAACTTGCGTAACCGCGCCGCGATTGTTATAATATGAATCGAAATAATAATCGAATAATTCACTGAATATTCACCACATGGGGACGGATAATAGATTATAATAAAAAATAATCCGGGAAAGCCGGGAAACAAAATTTACAGTAACGGGAGGGAGCGTTTTGGCGAAAACAATCGCGGTAGTGAATCAGAAAGGCGGCGTCGGGAAAACGACGACTTGTGTCAATCTGACGGCGGCTCTGGCGGAATCCGGGAAACGCGTGTTATTATGCGATTTCGATCCGCAGGCAAATTCCACATCGGGCATGGGGATAGACAAATCAACGGGCATATATGAAGTCATAACAGGGAGTATGACGGCGGAAACGGCGTTGACGCATACGCGATTTGGGGATGTGTTACCCTCCAGCGGGGCGTTGGCGGGAGCCGGTATTGAACTGATCGGCGTGGAACATCGGGAACAGACGTTAAAAAACGCTCTGTCCGGTCTGGACGGAAAATATGATTATATATTGATCGACTGTCCGCCGTCGCTGGAGCTTCTGACGTTAAACGCGCTTTGCGCCGCCGACAGCATACTGGTGCCGGTACAGGCGGAATATTTCGCCTTGGAGGGCTTGTCGGACTTAATGAATACCGTGCGTATTGTGCGACGGGGATTGAATCCGCGTCTTGAACTGGAAGGCGTATTGTTGACGATGTACGACGGGCGGACGAATTTGGCGGCGCAGGTGGCGGACGAAGTCAAGCGGTATTTTCCGGGGAAGGTTTACGCGACTGTCATCCCGCGCAATGTGCGTTTGTCTGAGGCGCCCAGCTTCGGGCTG
>CAJOFP010000031.1 GCA_905233795.1 uncultured Oscillibacter sp.
GGGCGGCGTCACACGGTAAGAGACACGGAAAACGCGCTGAATCTGGCGGCGCGTCTGGGATTTGATTGTATTAATATGGATTTAATCGCCGGACTGCCGAAAGATAATTTAGATGGATTTATAAAAAGTCTTGACGCGTGTATGGAATTTCATCCGGCGAATTTGACGGTTCATACGCTGGCTTTGAAAAAAGGCAGTAAAATTTTGACGGAAAATTTAAATATATTACTTCCGGGCGCGGCGGACGTGGAAAATATGTTAAATTACGCGTATGATAAATTATATTTAAACGGATACGCGCCGTATTATTTATATCGTCAGAAATATATGTCGGGCGGCTTTGAGAATACGGGCTGGAGTAAATTTCACGCGAATTGTATTTATAATATCTGTGAAATGTCGGAATTATGCGGGATTTTAGCGTTTGGGGCGGGCGGCGCGACGAAATTGATAAAATTTGACCCGCAAAATCCGGAGCGCGTACAAATCAAACGCGTATTTCACGCGAAATATCCCGAAGAATATTTGTCCGGGATTGAAAAACGCCGGGATAACTGGAAAATTATATCAGATTTTTACGCGGGTTTGTCTTGATATAAAATTTAATATAAAATTTAAATGATAATCACGGAAATTTTTAATCAGATTGTAATAAAATTTTAATATAATAAAATTTTGGATATTATATAATAATAAAAATAATGAAAATAATAGAAATAATCAAAATAATGAAATATAAAAACGCCGGAGGGTTTGAACATGAATGATATGAACGGTATAAGCGGGAAGCTATACGCGCTTCTGGACAGCGTGAAGAAGGGCGCGGAATCAGCCGGGGAGACGGCGTCGAACGCCGCTTATATGGCGGGCAAAAAAGGCGAGGATATTTATAACGTCGTGAAATTAAATTTTAAAATCGCCGAATTAAAAAACGATGTGGATAACGCGTTGACTGAAATCGGTAAAATGGTCTATCAGACCCATATCGGCGGCGATGATAATCAGGAAATTCTGCTGGAAAAACTGCGCGAAATTGATTCTTTACACGCGGAAATCGCGGAATTAGAGATCAAAACCGGCAAGGCTGAGAAGATTATAACCTGTCCGGTCTGCGGTTCGGAGATTCAGGCGTCCGATCACGCCTATTGCGGACAGTGCGGGACGAAATTATAATAATTATAATTATTATAATTATAAAAAATATAGCCCGCATAGAAAGCGAATATCAATAATAAAATAAAAATAAAATAAATATAAATAAATATGAAAATCTCCAGCGCGGAGGCAGTTATTTTATGGCGGAAAAAAAGCAAGCGAGTGAAAATAAGCAAAATAAGCAAGTAAAGCAATCGTTTTTGGGCGGCGCCGCGATTTTAGCCGGCGGCGCCGCGATTGTCAAATTAATCGGCGCGGTATATAAAATCCCGTTAAATAATATTTTAGGCGAAGTCGGCAAGACGTATTTTAACACGGCTTATGAAATTTATAATGTATTATTGACGATTTCAACGGCGGGTCTGCCTTTAGCGATTTCCAGATTGACCAGTCAGGCCCGCGCCCGCGGACGTGAAAATGAGAAGCGTAAAATTTTTAAAACGGCGATCTGGCTGTTTTTTATTCTGGGACTGACCGGCGCGGTGTTCATGTTTTTCGGCGCGGAAAATTTAGCGGCGTTTCAAAATAATTCTATGGCCGCGCAGCCGATACGGGCTTTGGCCCCGGCGGTTTTCTGGGTGTGTTTATTGGCCTGTATGCGCGGTTATACGCAGGGACAGGGCAATATGACCCCCACGGCGGTTTCGCAGATTTTAGAGGCGTTATGCAAAGTCTGTCTGGGACTGCCGCTCGCTTGGTATGTTCTTGAAATTTTAAATATGCCGTTGGAGACGGGCGCGGCGGGCGCGATTTTAGGCGTCACGGTCGGGACGGTTTTGTCCGCCTTTTTCATGACGTTTTATTTATTTCGTCATCGGGATACGCGAATCGCAAACGACACGCCGCCGGGAAGCGGTTATTTAATCTCGCGTATTCTCGCTATCGGCGTTCCCATTACGTTAAGCAATTCCGCCATGAGCGTAATTACGGTCATGGATACGAAAATTGTCATGGGCAGATTACAGAACGGTCTGGGATTGACGCAGTTAGAAGCGGCGGCTTTAAAAGGACAGTATAATTACGCGATGGATATGATCAATATGGTCGTCGCGTTCGCGTATCCGGTGACGATTAGTTTATTGCCGGCGGCGTCGGCGGCGTTGGCGCGGAAAGAATATCAAAAAACGGATGATATTATCTCTTCAGCGTTTCGCGTAATCGCGTTATTATCATTTCCGGCGGGCGTCGGGCTGTGCGTACTGTCCACGCCGATTATGCGCTTGATTTTACCGGCGCGTCCTGAGGCGGCTTTGGCCGCCGGGCCGCATTTAAGAGTATTGGCTTTCTCGTGTATTTTAATTTTCCTGATGGTATTAACCAACGCGATTTTGCAGACATACGGTAAAGAAATCATCCCAATTTTTACGGTCATCGCCGGGGGACTGGTCAAAATCACGATGAATTATATTTTAGTCGGCAATCCCATGATCAGCATTCACGGCGCGCCGATTTCCACGCTTTGCTGTTACGCCGCGATTGTGATTTTAAATTTTATATTCGTCTGGAAATACTCGCCGCGCAAGCCGCGTTATTTATCCATGTTCGCCAAACCGGTATTGGCTTCAGGAATCATGGGCGCGGCGGTCTGGGCGTCTTACGGCTTAACGGCGCGAATCATGGGCGGGAACGCCGCGACAATCTCATTTTCCAAAAACGCGCTGGCGACTTTATTTAGTATTATTATCGGCATGATGATTTATTTTGTTTGCGTAATCGCGCTGGGCATTCTCCGCGCCGATGACGTGAAATCCATTCCGCACGGTCAGACGATTATCCGCGTTTTGCGCTTGAAATAAAATAAATAAAATTTTATAAATTTAATAAAATAAATTAAAATATTTTAAATATTTTTTAATATTTTTAAATTCAGGAGGAAATATTAAATCTATGATCAAATTCCCGGAGAAAGATTTTTATAACTGGGATGATTTTCTGGAAGTCGTGCGCTTATTGCGTTCTGAGAATGGCTGTCCGTGGGATAAGATTCAAACTCACGCGTCAATCCGGAGAAATTTTCTGGAGGAAACTTATGAGGCGTTGGACGCTATAGACCGGGACAGTCTGGAAGATATGCGGGAAGAACTGGGCGACGTTATTTTACAATGCGCCTTTCACGCCCAAATCGAACGGGAACGCAATCGCTTCGCCATGCCGGACGTGATCGACGCCGTGACGAAAAAATTATTATACCGTCATCCCCATGTTTTCGGCGAGGTATTTCATCAGGATTATTCTCAAGATAATAATCAGGATAATAATCAAGAAAATAATCAAGATTTTCAAAATAATATCGAAACGGCTATAATAAACGGCGAAAAAAAGCCGATTGAAAATATAGAGCGAGATTTAAACCCGCCGGACGCCGGGAAAGCCGTGGGAACGTGGGAGGCGCGGAAACGCCGTGAAAAAGGGCATAATTTAACAGCCGACGCGATAGAATCCGTCCCGCATACGCTGCCCGCGCTGTGGCGGACGGAAAAAATACAGAAAAAAGTCGCTTCAGCGGGTTTCGATTGGGAAAATATTTCCGACGCGCTGGAAAAACTGGAAGAAGAAGTCGGGGAACTGCGGGAAGCGGTTGAAAAATTCGAGAAATCGCCCGAAAATCAACGCGATTTAAATATCCCGCACGGCATTCGGGAGGAAGTCGGGGACGCGTTATTCATGGCGACAAAAATCGCGCAATTTTATCATGTAGACCCGGAGGACGCTTTGCATAATACATGCGATAAATTTGAACGGCGTTTCCGTCTGGTGGAGACGGCGGCGGACAAGCCTTTGTCGGATTATTCGCAGGATGAATTGGATATGCTCTGGAACAACGCCAAAAAACAGGAAAAAATATAAAAAATTATAAAAATTAATATATAAGCGCGTGAAAATAAAAGCGCGTGGAATATAATATATAAAAAATCAAGAAAAAGAAAAGGATGGGAAAAAACATGAACAAAAACGAATTGATCAACGCCGTGGCGGACGGAGCGGCTATCAGCAAGAAAGACGCCGACGCCGCTGTGACGGCTTTTATGGACGCCGTGATTCACGCTTTAAAAGAAGGCGACAAAGTCCAGCTTGTGGGATTCGGCTCGTTTGAGGTCCGTAAGCGCAACGCCAGAATCGGACGCAATCCGCGTACTAAAGAAGAAATCGAGATTCCCGCGTCTATCGTGCCGACGTTCAAGCCCGGCAAGATTTTAAAAGACGCCGTCGCGCATTTAAATTAAAATATTATTTATTATTTATATTATGCGTCTGGATAAATATTTAAAAATTTCAAGATTAATCAAACGGCGGACGGTCGCCAACGCCGCCTGTGACGAGGGTTTAATCGCCGTGAACGGCAAACCGGCGCGGGCGTCTTATGAAATCAAAATCGGCGATTTCATCACGCTTGGCATCGGCAATCGCGTGATTACCGTGGAAGTCTTAAAAATACAGGATTCCGTGAAACAGGCGGACGCCGCCGGGATGTATCGGGAAGTGTCGTCCGGCGAAAATTAAACGCGAAATTTTACCCCCTGTTCAATATAATGTCATTTAGTTGGAACCTCACCCCTGTCCCCTCCCCTAAAAGGGGAGGGGAACGCAAAGGGGAAAACGCCGCAAATCGCGTTCCCCCTCCCCTTTTAGGGGATAGGTTCTAAGCAAATGACATCGGGACGCGAAAATAAAAATTACGCTTCTAAATCCCCGTCGCCGCGCATACAATACGCGGGAAGGGGGAATGCGCCGTGAACGAATTGACCCATGAACTCGAAATCCATCGTTTGGAGATTATCAACCGGGAAAAATTGACCGTCTCCGGCGTGGAGGACGTGGAACGATTCGACGAAACCGGCATTGTCATGACGACCGGCGCGGGAACGCTGATGATCACGGGATCGGATTTGCATATTGGCAAGTTGTCTCTCGACGGCGGCGAATTGTATGTGGACGGGCGGATTGATTCTATCAGCTATGAGGACGCGTCTCCGGCGCGTGGCGGACTGCTTGGCCGCCTGTTTGGTTAAATATGTTAAATATCATGACAGGCGTGATTTTCAACGCGTTTTTCGGCGCGATTGCGAACGCGGAAGCGTTAAAATTTCAAGTCCCCGGAGAGTTGATTTTATTCGGACAATCTGTCTTGACGGGATTCGCGGCGGCGGTTTTATACGATTGGATTCGCCCGTTTCGATACCGCTGGCCCCGCGCCGCGTCCGCGCTGGATTTTTTATACGGGATTTTATTGGCTTTCACGGGCGTATTATTTTTATTAAAAATCGCCGGCGGACAATGGCGCGGCTATCTCGTCGCCGGTATCGCGGGCGGCATGTTGATTTATTTTCAGATTTTCTCAAGATTTTTACGTCCCGTCTGGGATTTCTGGGCGGATACCGCCGGGACTTTGGCTTATTTATTATCCTCGCCCTTGCGCTGGACGAAAAATTTTTGTAAAAATACCGTGATAAAATTCAAAAATCTCTTTTATTTTACGCGAAAAAAGGATATAATAAAAACAGTTTATTCCGAGAGAAAATCCTGTCGCGGGGGTGAACATCATGGACGAGAACAAGCAAAGCGCGGGACGCGGCGCGAGACGCAATCTCAAACAAAATCCCAAGAAAAACAAAAACGCGCAAAGCAAAAAGAAAAAAATCCGGCGCGGGGGAAGCGTCGCGGCGTTTCTGGCGGCGCTGTTACTCTTAATCGCGCTGGGATTGCGTCTGCGCGAACTCAACGCCCAAGTCGAACAGGCGCGTCAGGAACGGGATCAATATCAGGTCCGCGTCGATGAGTTACAGCGGCAGAACGCCGCTTTGTCCGCCGATTTGGAAGAGGGCGTGACATCCGAGAAAATGCAGGAAATCGCCCGCGGCGAACTGGGTATGGTTCTCCCCGGCGAATATGTGTTTTATAACACCGATTCTTAAAATTTTTAAAATTTCAAAATCTTAATTTTATCTAAATTATAAAAATATCCAATATTAAAATATTATAAAATTATTAAAATTAATTTATATTATTATGCTTTTTAAATTATTTTTTAAAATTTCGGAAGGGGAAATTGGGGCATGGAGCCGCAGGCGGGTATGATTCTTGAGGGCAAAGTGACGACGATTACCAATTTCGGCGCGTTCGTATCGCTGGAAAATCGCCGTTCGGGACTGGTACATATTTCAGAAATCGCTAACGCGTATGTCAATAACGTGCGCGATTATCTGGAAGAGGGCCAGACCGTCAAAGTCTTGGTGCTGTCCACCGACAACGGAAAAATCAATCTTTCAATTAAAAAAGCTCTGTCCCGTTCCGATTCCGATCCGTCGGCGTCCGTCCCGTCCGATAAAGACGCGGCGAACCAGCCGGACGCCCATCGCGGTCAAAACGCGAATCAGCCGGACGCCAATCGCAATCACGGCGCAAGTCAACAGGCGGACGCCTATCGCGGTCACGGCGCAAATCAACCGGATGACAAACGCTATCACAACGCGAACCAGCAATCGGACGACAAGCGCGGCGCGGGTCACGGCGCGAATAATTATAATAACGCGTCACGCCCGTTCCGTCCGTCGCGTCCGGCGCAGAACAATCGCAATCAGAATAATAGCAATAGCAATAACAACCGGTCACAATCGTCATCCACCCTGCCGCCGTCCGGCGATCAGGCGTTCGAGGACAAGCTCAAACGCTTTTTATCTTCCTCCGAAGGCAAAATCGCCGATTTAAACCGCGGTCTCGACGGTAAACGCGGCGGCGGTCGCCGGAAACGCTAAAAAAAT
>CAJOFP010000032.1 GCA_905233795.1 uncultured Oscillibacter sp.
AACTGCGATACAAGACCGTCGCCGACCGTCGCCCTTGCGTAAACATCCACAGCCGTCGTTAAATCCATACCGCCCTGCAACACGCCCATAACAAATCCGCCGACTAAATTCACCAGCGTCAATATAATCGACATCGTCGAATCGCCTTTGACGATCTTTGTCGCGCCGTCCATCGCGCCGTAAAAATCCGACTCCCTTTGAATCTTCGCCCGTCTTAATCTGGCTTCCTGTTCATTGATAATTCCCGTGTTCAAATCCGCGTCAATCGCCATTTGTTTACCGGGCATGGCGTCCAGCGTAAAACGCGCCGCCACTTCCGCCACGCGTTCCGCGCCTTTTGTAATCACAATTAACTGCACCAGAACTATAATTATAAATATCACAAATCCAATCACGACATTACCCGCCGTGATCAAATCGCTGAACGCCGAAATCACTTCGCCCGCGTATCCGCCATTCGACAAAATAGCCCGCGTGGACGATATATTCATACCCAATCGGAACAGCGTCGTAATTAACAGCAAAGACGGGAAAATCGAAAACTCCAGCGCCTCTGATATATTCATCGTGATTACAAGAATAATCACCGACAACGAAAGATTTAATACCAACAGCACATCCAATAACTGCACTGGTATCGGAATAATCATGAACAGCACAATCACAACCACAAACAGCGTGACCGCGTTATTTTGTAATACCTGTCTCATGACGCTTCCCTTTCCGGCTTCCGCCGCTTATCTCGCTTATCTCTCAATCTTATCATTTTATCTATTTTATTTATTATTTATATTATTTATATTATATTTATATTTTATATATCTTTTTAATTATAATATCAAATTATAATATTATTATCTTAATTTTAAATTTAATTTTAAATATTTATATTCACGCTTTCACGCGTCCGAGCTTATATAAATATACCATGATTTCCGCGACGGCTTCATATAAATCCGTCGGAATCGCGTGATTTAATTCCGCTTTGGCGTATAACTCCCGCGCAAGCGGTATGTTTTCTATTACTATAATATCATGCTGTTCCGCTACGGCGATAATCCGCGCCGCCAGATTATCCGCGCCCATCGCCAGCACAATCGGCGCGGCGTCCTCATTCGGATGATAACGCAAAGCCACAGCAATATGCGTCGGGTTTTTAATCACGACATCCGATTTCGGCACCTGTTCCATCATGCGCGACCGTGACATTTGTCTTTGCAATTCTTTAATCCGGCCTTTAATCTGCGGATTGCCTTCCGTCTGTTTATACTCTTCTTTGATTTCCTCTTTCGTCATGCGCATTTGCCGTTCGTAATCCCACCATTGATAGAGAAAATCCGCCGCCGCTAATATCAAAAACGCCAAAATCACGCGCAATAACATGGCGAATATCGCCGCGAACAAATGCCGGGACGCGCCTGTCACATCCGCGTATAAATATCTTTGCGAAACGCCGATTAAATCCCTTAAACTCGTATAAATTAAATATAATAATATTAAAACTTTTAATAAATTCTTGACCGCGTCCACAACGCTTCTCAAAGAAAACAGTCTTTGAAAGCCTTTTAACGGGTTAATCTTCTCAAATTTCGGTTTGATTAATTCCGCGCTGACCAGCATTCTTGTCTGGGCGAACGTCGCCGCTATAGATAATAAAATACCGGCCGCCAGAAACGGTCCCGCCACCCGCGCCGTCAACATGATCATTTGCGACAGCATATCCTGATTTAACGCCGTACCGGACAACGCGCCGGGCATTGTCGTAGATGAGAATCCGGGCGATATATCCGCGATTCTTCCTGTCAGCGACAGGCAATAAATCATAAATACGCCTATCGCCTCCGCCGCGCCCGCGAACGTCACGCGCAGCATAATTACGCTCCCGAACAACGACGCCACGGCCACAGCGTCCTGACTGAGAAATACATTACCTTTTTTTCGTTCGTCACGTCGCTTTTTTGGTGTGGCCTTTTCAGTCTTAGAATCCTCGCCCACGTTTCACCACCACCTTTAAGCGTCTATTTTATATATAAATTTATTTATATTATTTATATATATTTAATTTCCCGCCAGTAACGGCAATATATCCCGCGCCGCGCCCAGCATAATCGATTCCGTTTCCAATAAAAAATCGCTCATCGGCTGTATTAATAATAATAACATCACCATGCCGACAATTACTTTTAATTCGATATTAATCGCAAACACGTTGATTTGCGGGATCGCTTTCATTAAAACGCCCATGCCGACCTGTCCCAACAATTCCGCGCCCAGAACCGGCAGTCCGAGTTTGACGGCCAATAATACGCATTCCGCGAATAATTCCATTACGCGATTCGCCGCCGCCTCGCCTAACGCCGCCGAGCCGAACGGCACGATTTCACCCGATGTAATCGCCATTCTAATCAGCGTCAAATGACCGTTCGCCGCGAAAAATAATAAAAGCATTAACATATTTAACAAATTCGCCGTAACGGTAACATTATTCTGCGAACCGGGATCGTAAGACCGCGCCATCGACATGCCCATTTGCGTATCCAGAATCTCGCCCGCCTGTTCCGGTATATAAAAAAACAGGCGCGTAACCACGCTCAAAACAAATCCCACGCCCATTTCCAATACAAGCCGGACGCTAAATTCCAAAAGCGTCACGGGCGGCGTCACGGCTTCCAATTCGGACGCGGCGGCGTAAGCCGATAAAGATAAGACCAAAACCAATCCCGCCCGGAAATAAGCCGGAATGCCGTTGCGTCCGAATATGGGACTGAAAAACACAAAGCCGGACATCCGCATAATAATATATAATAACAGCGTAAGGCCGCTCCAGTTGAACATTTTATATTATTTTCTATCCTTTCCGCGATTATTTTATATTATTTTTATATATTTTATTATATCTTTCTTATACCATCATGTCAAACAATTCAAGCGCGTATTCCTGAAGCGTCCGGAGCATCCAGTCGCCGCCGAGCATTAAAAACACAATCACGACGATTAATTTCAATACAAACGAAATCGACTGCTCATGAATCTGCGTGACGGCCTGTAAAATCGCCACAATCACGCCGACCAGCATACAAAGCAATAAAATCGGCGCGCCCAATCGAATAGCGACGCTGATAGCGTCCTGAAATAAAATCGCCAGATTTTCCGGATTCATCTCGCTTTTACCCCATCTATATTTTTTTTATTTATTATTTATCTAAATCCTCGAACCAGTGTGGAGAATAACAATTCCCAGCCATTCAAAGAAATAAATAATAATAATTTAAACGGCGTGGAAATCATCGACGGCGGAAGCATAATCATGCCCATTGACATCAGCGTTGTAGATACGATTATATCTACTAATAAAAACGGGATATATAAATACAAGCCGATTTCAAACGCCCGTTTTAATTCGCTGGTGGCGAAAGCGGGAATCACAACCCGCATAGGCAGACTATCAATCGCCTCGTTTTCCGTCGCGGGGAAATCCGTGTCATGAACGGACGAATCCAGATTATAAAACAGCCTAAGCGCGGAAGTGTCCGTATTGCGTATCATAAAACGCTTGAACGGGATTTGCGCCCGTTCCAGAAACTCATCCTGATCAATTTCCTCTTGAGTATATAATTCATACGGTTCATTCACTTCCCGCAACACAGGCGCCATCGTAAACAGCGTCAAAAACAGCGCCAATCCCACAAGCACCATATTGGGCGGGGTCTGTTGGGTTCCCATCGCGTTTCTCAAAAACGACAGGGATATAATATACCGGGTAAACGATGTCATGAGAACCACAGCCGAGGGCAGCAGGGTAAACATGAGCATTAAAAAAATAATTTCCAGCGTCTGTACATTATCGCCGTTAATATTCACAATGCCGTCAGCCATGAAATTCTGTCCTTATTTATATATATTTATATTTCTATATATTCGCCGATTATTTTTTTACTCTTTATCCTGATTATTATTATTATTATTATTATTATTTTCGCGTCGTCTCAAATCCCGGAATATTTGCGTAAAATCACGGGAAAAATCATGGGATCGGACTTGTCGGGTCAACAAATTGAAATAATTTCGATTTAAATCCGAACCGGAGGGGGCGGATGTCCAAGCCTCCGCCTCCTCTCCCTCCCATTCTTTCAAAAGCGTGATATTCGATTCCGTGACGCCCAGTAAATAACAGCGCGTCCCGGCCCGCAAAATCACAAGACGTTCCGTCCGTCCCAGCGGGAGCTGATATAAAATTCTAAATTCTTCCGTCCCGCCGAAACCGGACGCGCCGCCGCGTTGGGCGATCCAGCGGGACGCCGCCCACGCTAAAAATAATATAATAACCGTCGCCGCCAGCATTCCCAAAAGAGAAATCCACCCGTTTCCGCGTGAAACGCCCGGCGAAACGCCCGCTTCGTCCGACAGACGCGATAATCTCACGCCATACGCGCAACACACGCGTGAAAAATTCAATAAATTCACGCGTCGCCGTTACGGATTGCCCAGAATCGCCGTCACGGTTTTCATGATTCTATCCGGCTTGAACGGCTTCACGATAAAATCTTTCGCGCCGGATTTAATCGCGTCCATGACCATCGCTTCCTGTCCCATCGCGGAACACATAATGCAATTCGCCGCCGGATTCTTGGCCTTAATCGCTTTCAGAGCCTCCAAACCGTCCATATTGGGCATTGTAATATCCAGAATCACCAGATCCGGGCTCACTTCGTCAAATTTCGCCACGGCGTCCGCGCCGTCCACGGCTTCGTATAAATCCGTAAAACCGTTTTTGCTCAACGTGTCTTTTATGACTTTTCTCATGAAAGCCGCGTCGTCAGCCATTAAAATTTTCGCCATTCCTGCATCGTCCTTTCCTTTTCTCCAGAAAATAAGAAAATATAAACGCGTATTTTTTGATTTTTTAAAAATTTTAAATTTTCTTTCGCGCTTTCCGTTTCCGCGATCTGTTTTCACTGTCCCGCGGGTATTATTATAATATATATAATACCGCGTCCGGCGGGGCAAATCAATTTAAATATAAATATTATAATATATTATTATAATATTTATTTATAATAATATATATATTTATATATTATTTCAGGCGATAACGCTATATAAAATTTATATAAAATTCTTGTAAAATTCGCGCCGGATTCGACTTTTACAGCAAATCTTCCAGTCCGGGCCGCTTCATGATTTCCGTGATACGGATGCCGAAATTGTCGTCAATCACGACCACGTCGCCTTTCGCTATCAATTTACTGTTTACATAAATATCCACCTGATCGCCGGCCAATTTATCCAGCACCACAAGAGAGCCTTTCGATAAAGATAAAATTTCCTGCACTTTTTTGCGGGTTCTGCCGATTTCGACCGCGATTTCCAGCGGAACGCCCATGATTAAATCCAGATTCTGGGCCTGTTCGGTATCCAGTTCCGTGCCGTCCTCCAGTCTGGGCATAGGCGGCGCGGTTGTCTGGATCACTTTCTGATCCGGCGGACGGCGTTCCGCCTGCGGCACCGCGCGAGACAGCTTTCCACCGCCTCGTGATCGGATGACAGGGTATAAACAGTCTGACGGCGCGAAAGATCAACATTGGCGTTATCCATGATGAGGAGTGAACTGCTGGTATAGATAATGCTCATGTCGGGATAGTTGTCGTAGATGTTCTTCAGATTTATCGACCACTGCTCGTAACGGTGTACCTCGTCGAGATATAGGCGCATGATGCCATGCTGATAAGCCCACTCAATGAGGTCCATCAGGGGATGGGATGCGAACCAAAGGTCATCGAGGGAGGCATAGAGCGTCTTGTCAACATCCTCATAATTCTCAAGGATATGCTGAAGCAGCATAGTGGTCTTACCTACACCGCGAGGGCCTTTGATACCAATGAGGCGAGCATCCCAGTTTATCTGGGAATAGAGATAGCGCTTAAAGCGTAGGTCTGTCTTGGCGAGTTTGCGATGATAGTTGTCGAATAAGGGCTGAAGTTCTACAAGTTCCATAAGTATTTCGTTTTAGAATGACGGTGTAATGTCAGTGCAAGCCGACTTCGCAAATTTTTCTGCAAAGATACAATTTATATTTTAAACCACAAAAACATTTACGGTTTTTATATCTTCAACCTTAAAAAATCTGACTATTTTACTGTTGGAACGACAAAAAAAAGGTAAGCATCCAACCCCTTTTTAGGCGGTCTCAGAATTAGTCAGTACCTTTGCGCCATCAATTCTAAAACTAGAAGCAATGGCAGTAAATAGTAAAGACATCGAGGCCTTATGGAAGCAGTATTCCGAAGAAGGTTTTAAGACGGGAATTTCGGTTGTTCAGTTCTTTGAAGCCAATGGTGTACCTTATCACACTTTCGAGAAATGGTATAAGAAGAAGTTCTCTAAGAATGGAATAGTCGATTGTGTTGTGGCAGGATCACCTGATGCAACCATTCAGGTTCCAGAAGGTGAGAAGGCTGAGTCAAACAGGCTTGAGAAGAGAGGTGACGTGCATGTGTCCTATGTCAATATAGGTCTGAGCAATGGTATCAAGGTAGAGCACCACAGGTTGAGCTATGGTGAGTTGGTATGCTTCATTAATAAACTGCAGCCGTTATGTTCAGTCTGAGTGGTGCTACGAAATTCAAGTATATACCCAATTATAGGGATATGCGTGGAGGATATGACAAACTGCGTGGCGTTGTTTGTACCCTCGATGGTAGGATGGAGGAAGGCACGGCATACGTTTTCACATCCAGGAATCAAAAACTGGTCAAGATTATCCG
>CAJOFP010000033.1 GCA_905233795.1 uncultured Oscillibacter sp.
TTAATAAAATTATTGCAGGACGATACGGGAAAAGTAATCGGCGCGATTGCGCAGGATGTAGAAGACGGGCATTATATTAAAATTAATACCAGTAAAGGCGTAATCATGACATCCGGCGGCTATCTCATGAATTCGGCCATGATGAACGCGCTCCAGCCCATGACGCAGGAAATGAAAGTACAGGTCAGAATCGGCTCGAAAGGCGACGGATCGGGTATTAAAGCTATGCTTTGGGCGGGCGGCGTTCTGGACCCGATTCATACTTCCATGATGTTCAATCGCGCTTGCGTCAAGCCGGATGAAGTCGCCGGCGCCGATACGACGGGCGAGTGGTTCTGGTTCGGCGAACAGCCGTTTTTAAAAGTAAATTTAAAAGGCGAGAGATTCATGAACGAGTCCGGGCCGTATGAGTTCCAGTTACACGCGATGGAAATGCAGCCCTATCACACTTATGTGGATGTGTTTGACGCGAATAATAAAGAATATACGCGCCAATTCCAAGAAGTCGGCTGTTGCCGTTTGTGGGATTTCGATAACGGCGCGATTCCCAATCGCTATTATGATTCCTGCTGGGAAAGCAATGAAGCGTTGATTGAGAGCGGCTATTTACAGAAAGCCGATACGCTGGAGGAATTGGCGGAAAAAGTCAATATTCCTGTCGATACGTTTGTAAAGACGGTTGAGAGATATAACGAATTATGCGCGAAAGGCGTTGACGAGGATTACGGCAAAGCCCCGCACCGTATGACGCCGGTAGACACCGCGCCGTTTTACGCCATTCGTACCTGCGCTTGGCATTTGACTACGCTGGACGGCGTGAGAATCAATACGGATATGCAGGTTATGCGCAATGACGGCAGTGTCATAGAGGGACTGTACGCGGCGGGCGACTGCTCCGGCGGGTTCTTCGCTAATAACTATCCCAATTTATTTACCGGTCTGGCCTGCGGACGTACTATGACGTTTGGACGCCATGCCGCTCAAGTCCTGTCGCGGGCTTAATAAAATAATATTAAAATTATATTCCCGCCGCCTGTCATGATATGAAATAATTATAATATGATCAGGCGGCGGAAAAAATATGAAATAATATGATATATTTTTTATATTTTTAAAATAAAAAAATAAAAANNNNGGTCATACTTTTCGGGGCGGCGTGCATCCTGATGACTGCAAGTCTTATTCCCGCGACGCCGCGCCCGTGATTTATGAATCCAAAGGGGAAATGGTTTATCCGTTGTCCCAGCATATCGGCAAACCCGCGAAAGCGATTGTACAAGTCGGGGATTATGTTCTTGCCGGACAGAAAATCGCGGAGGCTGACGGTTATGTGTCGGCGCCTGTGCATAGTTCCTGTTCGGGGACGGTCAAAGCGATTGAGAAGCGCAAAACCGTCATGGGGAATCTGGGCGATTGCGTTATAGTAGATAATGACGGGAAATTTCATGAAATCGACGGTTTCGGTGAGAAAATAGATTATAAAAAATTAAGCCGGGAAGAGATTATAAATAAAATCCGGGAGGCCGGCGTGGTCGGCATGGGCGGCGCGTCGTTCCCGACGCCTGTCAAATTGGAGCCGAAAAATCCGGACGGAATCGCGTATATTATCGTCAACGGCGCGGAGTGCGAGCCGTATATTACCTGTGATGATCGATTAATGCGCAATCACGCGAAAGAAATTATTACCGGGCTTGAAATGTTATTATATATATTTCCCAAGGCGCGGGGCGTGATTTTGATTGAGGATAATAAGCCTGAGGCGATTGAGGCTATGCGCCGGGCGTTGAAAGTAAAATATGAAAATGAAAACGGTGAAAATAATAAAAAAATAAAAATATTGCCGGTTCCCAAGAAATACCCGCAGGGCGGAGAACGCGCCATAGTCAAAGTCGTATCCGGGAAAGATACGAAGTTAAGCCAGTTACCGGCTGAAGCGGGCTGTATTGTTGACAACGCCGCGACGGTTTACGCGATGTATCAGGCGGTGTGCGAGTCCACGCCGTTAATTAAAAGAATTGTCACGGTAACGGGAACGGCGGTAAAAAATCCGGTGAATTTGATTGTTAGATCCGGGACTTCCTGTCGGGAATTGCTGGACGCCGCCGGCGGGATTAAACAGGGCGTAAATATTAAAAAAGCGATCTGCGGCGGGCCTATGATGGGCATTGCCATGAATGGCGTGGACGCGCCGATTCAGAAAGGCAACGGCGCCTTGGTATTTTTATCACAGGATGAAGCGTTGCAGTCCGTCGAGAATTTGACGGCCTGTATCCGGTGCGGACGCTGTAATATGGCGTGTCCGATGGGGCTGACGCCGCAAATGATGGGCGTCGCGGCGGAACGCAAAGATTATGAAAGATACGAGAAAAAATTATACGGCTTAGAGTGTATTCAATGCGGGTCCTGCACATGGGTCTGCCCGGCGAAACGGCCTTTAATGCAGTTATTCAAAGACGCCAAAGCCGCGATTTTAAACGCGAGACGAGCCTGAAAGGGAGGGATGGGAGAAATGACAAATCAGGAAGTTTATAATTATAATATCTCATCCAGTCCCCATGTGAGAAATAAAATCAGCACGGGCTCTGTGATGTACGATGTTTTTATTGCGCTTATGCCTGTTAGTTTTATAGGCGTTTGGCGTTTCGGGTTTCACGCGCTTTTAGTCATTCTCATGAGTATCGCCTCGGCGGTTCTGACGGAATTTGTATTTGATTATATCACCGGCAAAGAAAACACAATCCGGGACGGAAGCGCGGTTGTGACGGGTTTATTATTGGCTTTATGTCTGCCCGCGGGCGTGGCGTTGTATATCCCGTATATTGGCGCCGTATTTGCGATTTTAATTGTCAAATGCCTGTTCGGCGGACTGGGTAAAAATTTTATCAATCCGGCTCTCGCGGGACGCTGTTTTTTATTATTATCATTCGGCGGGTCTATGACAAGATATACTATAGACGGCGTGACCGGCGCGACGCCGTTGGCGAAATTGGCGTCTGAAGGTTCGCTGAGCGCGAATTATATCGTCAAAATGTTCACCGGACACGCGGGCGGCGTGATTGGCTGTTCGGCGTTCGCGCTGTTAATCGGCGGTCTGTATCTCTGGGTTGTCGATGGCATTACATGGCAAATCCCCGTTTCTATAATAACAAGTTTCGCCGTGTTTATGGCGATTTTCAATCCAGAAAATTTAAATCTTGGAAATTTAATCGCGCATATCGCGGGCGGCGGCTTACTCATGGCGGCGTTTTTCATGGCGACGGACCCTGTGACAAGTCCGGTCACGGGTACGGGACAGGTTATTTACGGCGTCTGTGTGGGATTTTTAAGCGCGTTGTTCAGGACATATGGCGCGTCGGCGGATTCCGTAAGTTACGCCGTGATTTTATCAAATTTAATTACGCCGCTGATTGACGAATATATTGTCCCGAAACCGTTTGGTTATCGCGCCGACGCGATGGACGGCAAAGGCATATTTGAGCTTGAAAATAATAATAATCAATCCGGCTGGCTGTCGAATTTGCTGTCAAAATCTTACGGGAATTTTATATTCTTGGGAAGCGGGATTTTAATCGGCTGTGTGATTTTATATTCCGTCAGTATTTTGACCGGCGGCGCGTTGGAAGCTCAAAAATTATCGGCGAATCTGGAAATTTATCAAGCCGTTTTGCCGGATATTGATAAAAATAATATCAATATTCATGAGATTTCAGAAATAGCCGTCGCGGATTTTGACGGCGTCGTATACGGCGCGGACTTCGGCAATGTTTATATCAATCAGGCTGTGACGGCGGAGGACGGAGAAAATAATTTAATCGGCCATGTAATCAGCGTCACCAGCGCGGACGGCAACGACGGTAATATTACGCTGTCTGTCGGCGTTCTGCCGGACGGAAGTATACACGCGATTTATTTTACGGAACTGAACGAAACGCCCGGTCTCGGAATGCGGGCGGCGGAGCCGGAATTTATCAGTCAATTCTCCGGTTTATACGGTCATATCACGCTTGGAGAAGATATTGACGCCTTGTCCGGCGCGACGGTCACTTCAAGAGCCGTCGTCAACGCGGTCAACGCGGCGTTGGATTTTTATAACACGCAAATAACGCAAATAAACGCCGACGGGGAGGGATAAAAATTGGATAAATTAAATCAAGAATTTAATCAAGAATTTAATCAAAACGGCGGGACGGAAAAAACGGTCACATGGAAAACGCTGGGTTGGATTTTATGCTTATCCCCCGCGCTTGTCGCGTCCGATACGGCGATTCACGGCTTAGCAATCGGCATTTACGCGTTTTTAATCATCGCGCTGTCCGACGGCGCTTGGGAATTGAAACCCGCCGCGCTTTCGGATAAAGTCAAGACGCCGTTTTGTTTAATCTGCGCGGCTTTCTTGTCTATATTGGCGTCGCTGTTCAGCCGGGTTTATTTGCCGGTATTATATAACGGCGTCGGGGAATATCTGCCCTTTTTGGCGTTATACTGCGTATTTCTCATGACGGCGTTTCCGGGCTGGGATTTCCCGAAATCCGGGTTGGATTTGTCCAATTTGGCGTTGGGATTTGTATTACTGCCGGGCGTGTGCGGATTATGCCGGGAATTTCTGGGCGCCGGAACGCTGTTCGGATTTGAGATTCTGCCGTCCGATATAGAACCCCTCGCGGCTTTGCGCGGCGTACCGGGCGCGTTTATCATTCCGGGATTGCTTCTCATGGCGGTCAACGCGTTTAGATATAGCTATTATCAAGAAAATAATCAAGAAAATCAAGAAAATAAAACAAATAAAACAAGTCAGGAGGCGGGCGTTTCATGACGGATTTTTTCATTGCCATGATTGTGACGGCGGCTGTGAATTACGCCGCGTTATCCCGTCCGGACGGATTTTTGGCGATTCGCAAGCAGGATTCTATCCGCGCCGCGATTTCGCTGGGCGGCTGTGTGATAATAATCGCGCTGATTTCCTGTTTCATCGCGGCGATTTTAAATTTATGCGTACTCGCGCCGCTGGGATTGCTGGATATAGCCGGTATGATTTTAATCCCGGCGATATTGGGCGCCGTATGGCTCGCGGAGAAATTTTTTAAAAACAATCTGCCGGAATTATACTCAAAAACCGCGCCGTTCTGGACTTTATCCGGCTTGAACTGCGCCGTGATTTACGCTGTTTTATCTATAAATCATAATAATTTCGCGTCCGGGATCGGCTTTGGATTGCTGGCGGCGATTGCCTTTGCCGTTATTAATATCTTATTCGCGGCGATTATGAATAAAATAGACGAAGCCGATTTGCCCGAATCCGTCCGCGGCGCGCCTGTGATTTTATTGTCCGCCGGTTTAATCGCTATCGCGCTGGCGGGATTGTCCGGTCTGTCGTTTTGATTAAATTTTAAAATTCTATATAATAAAAATCCCCTCTTGTCTTATTTGCAAGAGGGGATTTTTTATATTTTTAATTAGATTAATTTATTACATGGGATGTTCACGGAACCAGAGACGGGCCTGATCGGCGTCGATTAAAATCTGACGCTGTAAATCTTCCAGAGACGGGAAAGAAATCTCGTCGCGCAGACGGCGGCGAAATTCCAGACGGACCCGGCGTCCGTACAAATCGCCGTCAAAATTTAAAAGCCAAGTTTCGATTGTGATTTGTTCGCCGTCGTGAATCGTGGGACGGACGCCGATATTAGTCACGCCCGGACAGCGGGTTCCGTCGGGCAGGACAACGACGCTGATATAGACGCCCCGCGCCGGAATCAGGACGTTAAAAGGCGGTATAAAATTCATCGTCGGGATACCCATAGAGCGGCCTATTTGATTGCCGTGACGCACTTCCTGCGTCAAAACATGGGGATGACCCAAAAAACGATTGGCGTTTTCCACGTCGCCGGATTTCAAAAGCTCCCGGATATGGGACGAGCTGACAATTTCGCCGCCTATGGTAATCGGCGAAATAATATCACAGCCGATATTTAATTCAGCGCATTTTTGAGCCAATAATTCCGGGTTTCCGGCGTTTAAATAGCCGAATTTATGATCATGTCCGGCGATTAAATGTACGGCGTGAAAGCGTTCGATAAGAGACGGGATAAATTCATCCCAAGGCGTTTTCATCATACGCTGATCGAACGGCGCGGTAATGACTTCCCGTATGCCGTATAAACGCCGGGCGAGATCGGCGCGATCCTGCGGGGAATTAATCAGCGGACAGGGTTTGCCCGTGACGACTTCTTTGGGCGGGCGGTCAAACGTAAAAATCGCGCTGACGGCGTTTCTGACTTTTGCCTCCTCAACGGCGCGCCGTAATAACGCGGCGTGACCAAGATGGACGCCGTCGAAAAAGCCCAGAGCAATTACTGTCTCACTCATGGCGCGTCATCCTTTCTGATTCGCTTTTTTATATTATTTTATATTAATTATATTAATTTTTATTAATTTTATATTTAAAATAAATTTAAAATAATTAAAATTTTTATTTTATAATTATTTATAATTATTTTAAAAGAAATTTTTCTGTGATGTCAGGACGCCGTTTTTCGCTTCAGATAAGCATAAAAACGCGCCGTCCGGGGCGTAAACGCGATAAATCCCGTCCGGGATTCGCGTCTTGATCGGGTTGCCGTGTCGGATTTTGCGTTCCGCCTCCGGCGTCGGGACTGTAAACGCGGGATATTGATCAAATAAACTGTCAACCGGACGTAAAAAGGCGTTATAATCGCCCGTCTCCCGGATATTTTTTTCTATATATTCCAGCGAAACGGCATCGACTTCACGAAATCCGGCGGCCATTGTCCGACGAAGCGCGTACAGGACGCCCCCGCACCCTAACGCAAGTCCCATGTCATGACATAACGTCCGAATATAAACGCCTTTGGAACAGCGACAGCGAAACGCGAAATCCAGATTATTTTTATTATTTTCTTGATTTAATAATTCCAGTTCGTAAATTTTAATTTTCCGGGGCGGACGCGGGATTTCTTTCCCCTTTCGCGCTAATTGATATAATTTTTTGCCGTTGATTTTCACAGCCGAATACATAGGCGGCGTTTGTTCTGTTTCGCCGGTAAATTCCCGCATAATATTTTTTACCCGTTCCGGCGTGATTATATCCGGATTTATATCACGCGTTTCCAGAATATTCCCGGTTATATCCTGCGTATCCGTGATTATGCCAAGACGCAAAATCCCGATATATTCTTTTATGCTATTCTCAGCGTATTGCGCGGCTTTCGTCGCGTTCCCGACAAATACCGGCAAAACGCCCGTCGCCATCGGGTCCAGCGTTCCGCCGTGTCCGATACGGCGTTCTTTTAATATCCCGCGCAATTTCGCGCATACGTCCATACTGGTCCAGTCCGACGGCTTATCTATAATTATAATTCCATTCGGCATATTATTTCAATCTTTTCAATCTTCTCAAATCTTCACGTCGCCCGCCACCCGGACAATGGCCCGCAACATCTTCGCCCGCGCCTCTTCATAAGACGCCCCGCGTATCGTACAGCCCGCCGCCGCCGCGTGTCCGCCGCCGCCTAAATATTTACACGCTTCCGTCGCGTTAATCCGTTTCCCGGTTCTAAGCGAAAATTTCCAGACATCCGGCTCCAATTCTCTCATCGTGACGGCGCAATCCACGCCCTCTATCTGCGCCCCCAGCGACGATAATTCTTCCAGATCGCTTTCCGAGGCGTCCATATCCCGTACAAGCGATAACGGCACGGATAAAATTACTATGCGATTATCGTCCCAGAATACGGCGTCTCTCAACATCGCGGCTTCTAACTGCATTCTGACCCGGCTTTTCGTCCTGAAAAAGATTTTATTTAAACTCTGATAATCAATCCCCGTTTTCATCAAAGCCGCCGCCACGGAATGCGT
>CAJOFP010000034.1:0-8657 GCA_905233795.1 uncultured Oscillibacter sp.
TATATTAAAGGCCGCAAAGCGCCGATTTTGATAGACGGCGTCCGGGAAGCGCGGGCGTATATTAACCCCGTTCCGGCCGGACTGGTTCTGACCGGCATTGTCGTTTCCGTATCCGTGACGGCTGTCATGCTTTCTCTCGCGGTCCGGCTCTACCGGCGTTATCATACGCTGGATCTGGACAAAATTTATGAAATCTCCAAGCATGTATTAGAAGATCGTTGAATAAATTATTTTATTTTATTATTTAATTTTTAAATATTTTATAATTTTATAAATTTTCTGGGGTCTGGTAATCTATGGAATTTGTCCGCAATTTCCCCCTGTTTACGATTGTGTTCAGCCTGTTTTCCAGCGTATTGTGTATGCTTTTAAACGGGCGTCAGGCCAAACGCTATACGGTGTGTTACGAGTGCGTATTATTGATTTTATGCGCGGCTGTTTTATTTTATACGATACGGACGGGCGAATCTTTCATATATGTAATGGGCGAATTTCCCGCGCCGTGGGGCAATGAAATCCGCGCCGGGATTCTGGAAGCGTTGACGGCGACGGCGTTTATTTTTATTTTGCTTTGTTCCGTTCTGGGCGGATGGCGTTTTTTAATTTTAGATGTCGAGGAAAGCAAGATTCATTTATATTTTACGCTGATCAATTTATTAACGGCGGCTTTAATGTCTTTAATATGGACGAATGATATTTTCACGGGCTATGTATTTTTAGAGATTCTGACGCTGTCATCCTGCGGGATTTTAATCGTCCGGGAGATCGGGCGGACGACGCTTGCCGCGATCAGATATATGATCGTGAATTTATTGGGTTCAGGATTGTTTTTACTGGGCGTCGTGTTATTATATTCTCTCACCGGGCATTTATTAATGATCCCCATGCGGGAAGCCGTCAGCGAGATTATATTATCTGAAAACGGCGGCATGACGATTACGTTTTCGCTTGCGATTTTGACGATTGGTCTTGGTATGAAAAGCGGCCTGTTTCCGTTTCATTTCTGGATGCCGGATACTTATGGGGCCGCCACGCCGACTTCCGCGTCGATTTTATCGGCGTTAGTCTCAAAAGCCTATATATTTTTATTATTTAAAATATATTGGCGCTGTATCGGGATTGAGATTTTCGAGAGCCTGCCGATCCGGAATTTATTATTCCCGCTGGGCATTTGCGGCATGATTTTCGGATCCGTTTCGGCGATCCGGGCGAATCATATTAATCGCATGGTGGCGTTTTCATCCGCCGCGCAAATCGGCTATATTTATATGGGTCTGGGCATGGGCGGTCTGGGCTATATCGCGGCCATGTTCCAGATATTTTCCCACGCGATTACAAAATCTTTATTGTTTTTAACCACGCCCCGATTGGCGGCTGTTTCCGGGGACAGTTTATTATTTAACAATTTACAGGGCGCCGGACTGCGCGCCCGTAACGCCGGGATTTTTTTCACAATCGGTTCTTTATCTATGGTCGGCATACCTGTTTTCGCGGGATTTTCGTCAAAATTATTCTTCGCCGTGGCCGCCGCCGAATCCGGTGACGCCAATACAATCTGGTCAACCATGCTGGCGTTGGGCGTCAGTTCGATGTTAAACGCGCTGTATTTTATCCGCACAGTCGTCAGGATATACACGGCGGGACGCGGCGGCGCGGATATTTCCGCCCCGCGCATGTTCGTCATGCAAGTCGCGTCGCAATCGCAAAATCAAGACAACGCGGCGAAAAATTTAAATTTTAATACGGCGGATATGGAAACGGAACCGGCGCCGGAATCCGGGATTTTTTCGGCGTATTTTATCGCCGCGCTGATTTTAACCGGTTTAAATCTCTTTCTTGGCCTGTTCTCATGGGTCACGGCGGATTTGATTCAACAGGGTCTGAATATATTCGCGTGATTCGTTTGAAAAATTTATAAATTGTTATTATAATTTAAATTAAAATTCTCCGGAGGAGATCGGATTTATTATGTTATTATTACTCATGATTTTAACGCCAATAATATCTGGAGTCACGGTTTCCATGATTCCGGCGGAAAAAATCACGCGCAATCAAAGAAGATTTTATTATATTCTCACACTCGCGGCGACGGATTTATTCGCGCTGGCGGCTGTTATCCAAAATGACAGTTTGATATTATTCCCGCTGGCCGGAAATCTAAATTTATATTTTCATATTGATACAATCAGCGTTTTTTTCCTGTGTCCCGCGCTTGCGCTTTATACGTTAATTTGCTTTTACGCGTTTGAATATATGCTGATAGAAGGCCGGGAAGAATCGTTTTTCGCGTTTTATTTTTTATCTTTCGGCGCGGTATTGGCGGCCTGTTCAGCCGGGAATTTAATTACTTTATATTTATGCTTTGAGTTCGCTACTTTATCTTCTATGCCAATGGTATTACACGAACGCACGCCGGAAGCCATCGCCGCCGCTTTAAAATATTTATTTTATTCTATAGGCGGCGCCTTAATGGGATTGCTTGCCGTCGTGGTATTGTCTTATTACGGCGGGGACGCCGCGAATGATTTTATTCCCGGCGGGTTTTTAAATCCTGAAATTTTATCCGGCCATGAGACGCTTTTGAGAAATATCGTTTTTATCGGCGTGATTGGCTTCGGCGCGAAAGCCGGGTTTTATCCGTTACATGGCTGGCTTCCGACCGCGCATCCGATTGCGCCCGCGCCCGCGTCGGCGTTATTATCCGGCATTATCGCCAAAATGGGCATATTGGCCGTCTTGCGGCTTGTATTTTTTTCAGCCGGAGCGGATTTATTGCGCGGAAGCGGCATTCAAGCCCTCTGGATATGCTTATCTATGCTGACGATTTTTATGGGCTCCATAATGGCGTGGCGCGAAAAAATCATGAAAAAGCGTCTCGCCTATTCATCTGTCAGTCAAATCGCGTATATCATGCTGGGCTTGTCGCTTTTAAACGAAAACGGATTGAAAGGCGGATTGATTCAACTTTTCGCGCACGCGGCGTCAAAAGGCGCGTTATTCTTATGCGCGGGCGCGTTTATTTACGCGTCCGGCAAACGTCAGGTGCGGGAACTGCGCGGCATGGGATCAGATATGCCGCTTATATTCCAATGCTTTCTCGTCGCTTCTCTGTCTTTAATCGGCATTCCCCCTATGGGCGGATTTGTCAGTAAATGGCATATCGCCCTCGCCGCGCTGGAAAATCAAGATTCTGTCGGCGTTATTTTGTCTATCCTGCCTCCAGTCATTTTAATGCTCTCCGCGCTTCTGACAGCCGGTTATTTATTGCCGGTCGTAATCGACGCGTTTTTCGTCCCGGAACAGGATAAACAAGATAAAAAAACGCAAGAGCAAACGCAAGCCCAAACGCGAAATCAGCCGTCTCTATGGATGTCCGTTCCCATTGCGATTTTATGCGCGGCGGCGTTGGCGGTCGGTCTGTTCGGCTCCGTTTTCACAAATCAAATCGACATGACAGGATTATTTTAATTTATTTATAATTTATATTTATAATTTATAATCTCTCTGTATCTGAAAAGGCGGTGAGTCATATCTCATGACACTCAATCCCGAAGCGCTTTTAATTCCCGTTTTATTGCCGTTTCTGGGCGGCTGGATTTTATTATGTCTGCCGGAACTGTCAGAACACAAGAGAAATATATTTCTTGAAATTTTCGCGTGTTTCACCAGCGTGATTGTTTTTATAATGCTGTATATCATACGCGGACGCGGGGACGCCGTTTATAGTTTTACAAAGGGATTTTCCATCGCGTTTTTGATCGACGGCCCCGCTATGCTGTTCGCGGGCATGATCGCTTTTATGTGGCCGCTCGCGCTGTTATACTCGTTTGAATATATGCGCGGCAATCCCCGGCAGAATCAATTTTACGCCTTTTATCTCATGACTTACGGAATCACACTCGGCGTGGCTTTCTCGGCGAATCTCGTTACTATGTATGTCTTTTTTGAAATGCTGACGCTTGTGACAATTCCATTAGTAAGCTATTGGAGCGATCCCGACAGCATTTACGCCAGCCGGCTCTATATCGGCTATTGCGTATTCGGCGCGTCTCTCGCTTTTATCGCCGTCGTAATGGGTACTCTGGACGGTATCGGCGATTTTTTATACAGGGGCAATCTCGCGGGCGAATATAATTCTAATTTCATGCGTATCGTCTATTTATGCGGCTTTTTCGGGTTCGGCACAAAAGCCGCGATTTTCCCCTTTTTCGAGTGGCTCCCGAAAGCGTCCGTCGCGCCGACGCCGGTCACGGCTTTGTTACACGCCGTCGCGGTCGTCAATACAGGCGCGTTCGCGGTTTTGCGCCTGACTTGGTACGCGTTCGGACCCGCTTTATTATCCGGTTCAATCGTTCACGCGATTTGTATTTTAACCGCGTCTTTCTCTATGATATTCGCCGCCGTAATGGCCTTGCGCCAGCGGCATTTCAAACGCCGTCTCGCTTATTCAACCATGAGCAATCTGTCTTATATTTTATTCGGCGTCGCGCTTTTAACGCCGGACGGTCTCTGGGGCGGTCTCGCGCATATGTTATTCCACGGCGTGATTAAAATGTCACTGTTTTTATGCGCCGGGGCGTTCATGCGCGTCACCGGAAACGAATATTTATACGAGCTGGACGGCGTCGGGCGGCATATGCCTTGGACGTTTACGGCGTATACGCTGGGCGCGTTGTCCCTTACGGGTATCCCGTTATTTTGCGGCTTTATATCCAAATGGCGGCTCCTGACAGCCGGAATCGCGGCGGGAACCCCGGCGGCTTTTATCGGAAGCGTTTCTTTGATTATTTCCGCGTTTTTATGCGCCTTATATTCTCTTACGGTCAGCGTCCGCGCTTTTTATCCATACGGCGGACGGGAACGCTGCGGGCCGAATATTCATGAGGCAAATTGGAAAATGCTGGTTCCAATCTGGATTTTCGCGGTTTTCAATATATTTTTCGGCTTGCGTTCCGGTTTTGTCATGTCTTTTTTAGAATCCATCGCGCACGGGATTATATAAAATTAATTTATTAATTTATAAAATACAGGAGGCGAATTTTTCTCATGTTTCAAATCGCTTCATTGATATTTTCGCCTGTTATAGCCGCTTTGATTTTATATATTTTTTATTTATACGCGTCTAAACGCGATTTAAATCATAATATAAATATATATAATAATATATATCATATCTTAGATAATATTATTTTACTCTCAACGGGAATTTCTTTATTATTTTCTATTCTATTATGCTTTTCTTGGATCGCCGGGTATTTTACAAACGACGAAATATTTCAAATTAAATCTATTTTTATAACCGGATTGTCTTTTCAAATAACCGGTTTTCGCGCCGTTTATAGCTTTATCGCGTCTTTCATGTGGTTTTTCACGGCTTTATTCTCACGGGAATATTTTCAGCATGAACGGAAATATATAGCTTCTTATTACGCGTTTTATTTAATCACGCTCGGCGCGACGCAAGGTCTTTTCTTATCCGCGGACTTCATGACGGCGTTTATATTTTTTGAAATTCTTTCTCTTACTTCGTTTACATGGGTTGTCCATGAGCGTACTCAAGAGGCGATTCACGCCGGATATGTTTATTTATTTACGGCGATTATCGGCGGTTTAATATGGAATATACGTCCCTGACGGCATATAATAATTATAATAATTATTATTTAACAGCCGCCGCGATTTGTATTGTTTTGGGCTTCGGCGCGAAAGCCGGTTTATTTCCGTTGCATATCTGGCTCCCGATGGCGCATCCCGTCGCGCCTTCGCCCGCGTCGGCGTTATTATCCGGCATTTTAACAAAAGTCGGCGTTTTCGGCGTTCTCATGCTGGCGTTATCTTATGGCGCGTCCAATATCACGCTCGGATTTTTTATTTTCATATCCGGCTTGATTACAATGACGCTTGGCGCGATACTCGCTATATTTTCCGTAAATTTAAAAAGAACGCTCGCCTGTTCGTCCATGTCGCAAATCGGATTTATTTTCGTTGGAATCGGCTCCCGGATTTTATGCGGCGCGTTTCATAATATTAATAATATAAATTATAATCCTGAACTATCCGAATTGGCTCTGGATGGCGCGAATCTGGCCTTGTCCGGGACAGTCGCGCATATGCTGAATCATTCGTTATTAAAATTATTATTATTCATGTGCGCGGGCGTTATCGTCATGAATTTGCGTGAATTAGATTTAAATATCCTGCGCGGCTGGGGACGTAAAAAATATATATTAAAATTCGCCTTTTTAATCGGCTTACTCGGCATCAGCGGCGTTCCGTTTTTCAACGGCTATTTATCAAAATCCATGCTCCATGAGGGACTCGCGGTTGTAATCGAACTCGCGGAATTAGTCAAACTTTCCGGGAATATGATTTTATTCTTGCGTTTATCCGAATGGATTTTCCTGATTTCCGGCGGCTGTACGTTCGCTTATATGCTGAAAATTTTTATCTGTATATTTATCGAAAAAAATCAAGACCCGAAAAGACAGGAAATTTACGACCGCGATTTTTATTATAATAACTCCAAAAATCAAAATCGCTATATGAATTTAACAAGCGCGATCGCCATATTAAGTTCAGCGTTGATTTTAATTCCCTTGGGCGCGCCTGTGATTATATTAAAAATAATCAAAATCATGACGGGGGAGCAATATTTATCATTCGCGGCGTTCTCATGGGAGACGCTTCAGGGCGCGGCGATTTCATTGGGAATCGGCCTGTTTATTTATATTTTCCTGATTCGCTTGATTTTATCGCCGGATAAACGCGATAAAAATCTATGGCCGGATAGATTCAATCTTGAAAAATATATCTATACGCCTGTCTTGACCCGCTGGCTTCCGGCTATATTGGGACATTGCGCGGCGTTATTCGCCGAAAATATAATTTTAAAGCCTTTTTGCGCGTATTTAGTCTATATCGCTTCTATTATAGGCCGGGCGTTGGATCAGAGCTTGGACGCGTTGATTATGCTGGCGCGCCGTACAATCGCCCGTGAAGTCGCGCCGCGAGACGGACGCATACAAGTCAGCGCGCCGAGACGCCTGCACAAAGCGACTTCCGAAGCGCTTAGACCTTTAACGGAAAGTTTTTCATTCGTTCTTTTAATGACCTGTCTGGGCATTATATTAATTTTAGGCGTTTTAACTGTTTTGCTTGTCAAATCCTAATTTGCGCGATAAAAATAAAAAAGCCGGGGGAAAATCAAATCCCCCGGCTTTTTTTATTATATTCTAAAATTTCTTATCCCTGATATTCCACGTCATCTTCCGTATCATAATATTCATCTTCGCCATAATCGCTGTAATCGGGATAGCGTGTAATTTCGCTCCAACTGCAATCTTCCGTATAAATATTATCTTGGAACGCCCAGACGTTGGATTCCTCTTCGCCGAACGAACATCTATAAAAAGACAGGCTGGAACGCCCGGCCCCGTCATAATATCCGCCGCCGTTGGAATTTTCTAAAATACAGTCATAAAACTCGAATTTCCCCACGCCGCTGTAAATATAAAACGGACCGCTGGAACAGTCATGAATAACGCTGTTATAAACAAATACGTCGCCGGTTCCGTCGCCGCACTCAATCCCGACTTCGCCACAGCCGTATAAATCCATATCGCGCAGTTCGATATTCTCACAGGCGTATAAATTCACAACATTGCCGGAGCAATAACCCGTTTCCGTGTGACCCATCGTCAGATTGGACAATTTTACATCCGAACAGGTTCCGAAATTCATGACCGTTCCGTGACGCGGTTCAATGACCAGTTCCGTAATATTCTCCGCCGAACGACCGCGTATTTCAAGATCATTTACTTTTTTGATCGAAAGCTCCACGCCCTCAAAGCATTCCAGAATTTCCACATATTCATGACGGGCGTTCCAGTCCTCGCCCTCTTGGGCCCAGACTTCGTTCATATAATCGCTTAAATTATAATAGCCGGGTTCAATTACAATCTTCGCGCCGGGCTGAATCGCCTCTATCAACGCCTCAGCCGTATTCACGGAAATAAATTCGCCGTCTATATCTTCGTCCGGCGCGTCGGATTCGCTGTTTATATCGCCGTTTATATCCTCATCCGCCGCGTTATCCGTATTATCAATATCATTATCAATATCGGCGGCGTGATTCCCGGCGCAACCAGTGAGGAGCAAAATCGCGCATATCAGACATGTCAAGCACACCGCGCCGATGTGATTAAATTTCTTAGCGTTCATATCATATTCCGTCCTTTTTATAAATTTTATAAATTAATTTTTATATCCCAGTAAAATCTATTTCCGTCATATCCGTAACGGACGCGTTATTATTTAAATCCGCGTAAATCTTCACAAGAGCGAACGCGGGCGCCGGATTGGGTACGACAGGCGTCACACGGCAGAAAATGATATAATTATTACCGGCGACAACCTGATCGGCAAGATACGCGACAGGTTCATAACTTGCGCCGGTCAAACCGTCCAACGCTTTTTCAAACGCGGCTTGCGCGTCTGGATTGGCTTCCGGGGATGTGTCGCCGTAGTTGACAGACCAGCCGCCCGGCAGATTTTCACCGTTTCCCGGCAGTCCCGGCAATTCGGACGCCGAAAGAATTTCCGCGTTATTGTTTAAATCCGCGTAAATCGTAATAATTTGATATTGACAGCTTTTATCC
>CAJOFP010000034.1:8705-15403 GCA_905233795.1 uncultured Oscillibacter sp.
CATATTGATTATTATTATTAATCGCTTTCTCAAACGCGGCTTTCACATTCGGGTGGGCGTCCAGTGACAAATCGCCGTTATTGACGGCCCAGCCGCCCGCGACAGGCGCGAAATCATGATCAGTCATTTCCATTTCGTCTCCATCCGGGATAAAAATATCGCCTTGCAAAGCGGCGGTTTCCTCCGTCTCAAAATCCTGAACCGGATTGGAAATCAGCGCGTTTTCATCTGTACTCGCGGCGTTTTCATCGTTTTTATACCCTGTATCCGCGCCGCCTCCGCAAGCCGTGAGACACAGCGCGAAAGTGAGCAATAAAATCGCCGCAATCATTTTTTTCATATTCATCACTCCTTGTTTCATCTTTTTCATCTATCCCCCGGCGTTTTATACGCCGCCCAATTCATATAGACGGACGCGGGATTGAAAAAGTTCCGGCGTTTTTAAGCTTTATAAATTGTTACGCGCATTTGTTATGATTATATAATATAAATTATAACATAAATATAGCGAATTTCAAGACCGACAATCCCTATTGACAAATTTCTATTTTGCGTTAAAATATAATGAATATGGATTTATATTTAAAGGTATTAAAAAAGATATTAAAATTATAAAGATTATAATTTTATTAATTTTAAAATATGTAGCGAAAAGGAAAGCGGGATATTATGACGAAACAACAAGGTTTGACCCCACAGGAAGTGGAAAAAAGTCGGGAACAGTACGGCTCTAATCTGTTGACGCAGATTCCGCCCGATCCGCTCTGGAAAAAAATTCTCGAAGGCTTTCAGGACCCGATGATTAAAATCCTGTTGGCCGCGCTGGTGATTCAGGTAATTTTATTTTTTATGCACGAAGCGGCATGGTATGAGCCGTTCGGGATTCTGGTGGCGATTTTAATCGCTAACGGCGTTTCATCCGTCAGTGAAAATCGACAGGAAGGCAAAGCCTCGGCGTTAAAAGCGGAGGAAGAGGCGAAAGAAATTACAAAAGTAATCCGCTCCGGCGTGTTGACGGAAATTCCCGTCGGTGAAGTTGTTGTCGGCGACGTGATTTATTTGCAGGCCGGCGATAAAATCCCGGCGGACGGCGAAATCACGGACGGAATTATAAAAGTCGATCAGGCCGTGTTAAACGGCGAGACGGAAGAAGCCGAAAAACGGCCTCTTGACGACGGCGCGAGTTATGATATAAAAGATTTATTAAATCCCTATTACGCCTATCGCGGCACAGTCGTATGCGGCGGCGAGGGATATTTGACCGTAAAAGTCGTCGGGGATCGGACTTTATTCGGCGAATTGGCGTTGGAAGTGCAGGAAGATACCCGCGAAACGCCGTTACAGGTCAAATTAGGCAAGTTAGCGAAACAAATTTCTATATTTGGCTATGTCGGCGCGATTGCGATCATAACAGGCGTGCTGGGCAAGGCGATTATTTCCGGGAACATTCCCGAAAGTTTTTTCGGCTGGGTTCGGCTTTTAATCGACGCCGTTACAGTCGCCGTGACCATTATCGTCTGCGCGGTCCCGGAGGGACTGCCCATGCTGACTTCGATTTTATTGTCTTTCCAGAGTCTGCGCATGGCTAAAGATAATGTTTTAGTCCGCAAAATTAATGGTCTTGAGACGGCTGGCAGTTTAAGTTTATTATTCAGCGATAAAACGGGGACGATCACGGAAGGCCGCCTGTCCGTAACGGAAATGGCGGCGGGAAACGCGAAAATATTTCAATCTTTTCAGGACTTGCCGCCCGTGATGGCGTCGGATATGATCATTGGCGTAGGCGTGAATAACAGCGCGTCGGCGAGCGACGGAAAAATTATCGGCGGCAACAGTACCGACCGGGCTTTAATGTCGTTTTTAAGCGAATCGAACGCGCTGGACGAATTAAACGCGTTGAACGCCAAACGTGAAAATATATTATCTTTCAGCGCGTTTGATTCTAATAAAAAATCTTCCAGCGTGACTGTATTGAAAAACGGAAAGCGCGTGACTTACTGGAAAGGCGCGCCGGAGCGTTTAATAGATCGCTGTACAAGTTATATGGACGAAAACGGGGAAATCAAGCCGTTACAGGAAAAGAATCAATTAGCGGCGTATATGAACGCGCAGGCGGGGCGCTCCATGCATCTTTTGGCGGTGGCGAAATCGGTCGAACGGGATATAAATAATAATAATAACGAGAATGACGACGCGGAGTTAATTTTTATCTGCGTAATCAGTATCCGTGACAATGTCCGTGAAGAGGCTGTCGCGGCGATTCAGGAAGTAAGAAACGCCGGGATTCAGGTCGTCATGGTGACGGGGGATCGCAAAGAAACGGCTGTGGCGATTGCGCGGGAAGCCGGATTGATTTCGGATGATCAGGATGTCGCGCTGACTTCGGCGGAATTGGCGGCGAAATCGGACGAGGAAGTAAAGTCTATATTGCCGCGTTTGCGCGTGGTATCCCGCGCCCTCCCGGCGGATAAAAGCCGTCTTGTACGGATTGCGCAAGAGGAAAATTTAGTCGTCGGCATGACGGGCGACGGCGTGAACGATTCTCCGGCGTTGAAAAAAGCCGATGTCGGATTCGCTATGGGAAGCGGCACGGAAGTCGCCAAAGAGGCGGGCGATATTACGATTTTAGACGATAATTTCCTGTCAATCGAAAAGGCGATTTTATATGGCCGCACGATGTTCAAGAGCATTCGTAAATTTTTAATCTTCCAATTAACGGTCAATGTCGCGGCGGTCTTGATTTGTTTTCTCGGCCCCCTGCTGGGTGAAAACGTCGTCATGACGGTAATTCAGCTTTTAGTCGTCAATCTCGCTATGGATACGCTGGCGGCTATCGCGTTCGGGAGCGAACCCGCGCTTCGTGAATATATGCGCGAACCGCCGATTCCGAGAGACGCGAGCATTGTCAATCAGAAAATGCTGGTTGAAATTTTAATCGCCGCGTTGTATATTACTTTTATATGCCTGAGCATTTTATTCTTCGCGCCTGTGCGCAATTTATTCGGCCCTGTGGACGTGACGTATTTGAAATCCGCGCTGTTCGCTACTTTCATGATGGCGATTACGCTGAACGGCTTTAACGCCCGCACAGAGCATTTGAATCCGTTTGAGAATTTAGGCCGGAACACGAATTTTATTCTGGTTATGCTGTCGATTTTTGTCCTGCAATTCGTATTTGTCACATTTGGCGGGGAAGTTCTCAGCGTGGAGGCTTTAAGCCCGTCCGGCTGGCTGATTTGCTTTATATTGGCTTTCTTGGTTATCCCGCTGGATATGGCTCGGAAAGCCCTGATGACCCGTAAAAATTAAAATAATAATTTAAAATATAAAAAAATATTCAAGATTTTTCCCGTATTTTTGCGATTTAATATATTATAATTTATATTTTATCAGGAGGCGTTTATTATGGCGGTCAATCTCTCTAAAGGACAGAAAGTCGATCTGACGAAAACGAATCCGGGTTTGAAAGAACTTTTAGTCGGCCTCGGCTGGCAGACCAATCGCTATGACGGCGGCTTTGATTTCGATTTGGACGCCGCCGCGTTCCTGCTGGGCGCGAACGGGCGCGTTCCGTCGGATAAAGAGTTTATTTTCTACGGCAATCTCGAACACAGCTCCGGAAGCGTCAAACACTCCGGCGACAATCTGAAAGGCGGGGAAGGCGTCAAAGACGACGAACAGATTATTATAGATTTGTCCAAAGTCCCGGCCAATATTGAGAAAATCGCGTTTACTGTTACAATCTATGATCACGAAACGCGCAAGCAGAATTTCGGACAGGTCAATAACGCGTTTATCAGAATCGTGGACAACGTGACGAATAAAGAATTGATCCGTTATGATCTGGGCGAGGATTTCTCGATTGAGACGGCTGTTGTCGTCGGCGAATTGTATCGCAATAACGGCGAATGGAAATTCAACGCCGTCGGCAGCGGATGGGAAGGCGGTCTCCGCGCCCTGTGCCTGAATTTCGGCGTCAACGTGGCGTAAATATATTTATTTTAATATATTTATAAATTTGATAAAAATAAAAAATAAAAATTAAAACGGACGGGGGGAACCGGGTATGGATATGCGGCGCGGAATGCGGGATAAGCTGGAAAAATATCTGGATACGAGCCGGGCGATTGAAGTCGTCATGGAGACGGACGGCGGCGCCGTTTATGATAATACCTGTTTTGGCGTGGATCAATCTGAACGCCTCTCGGATGATCGCTATATGATTTTTTATAATCAGACGCGTTCGCCGAACGGGGAAGTGGTTTACACGCCGGAAACAGGGGGAACGCGTTTTCAAATCGTTCTGGATACTCTCCCCCCGTTCGTCAATAAATTGATATTTACCGTGAATATTGACGGCGCGGGTACTATGCGCGATATTCGATCCCACAGGATTTCCGTATGGCAGGACAATCGTATGGTTCTGGAAATGCGGCTGAGCGGTTTGGATTTTCAATCGGAACGCGCTATTATTTCTATGGAAATTTATCGGCGCGAGGGATGGAGATTCGCCGCCGTGGCGCGTGGATTTAACGGCGGCTTGCGCGATTTGTTACACGCGTATGGCGGGGAAGAAACGCAGGAACAGTCCCAACCGGAAAAAGCCAAACAAAAAGCCAAACAAGAAGAATCTAAACGGGAAGAATTTAAACAAGAAACTCAAGATAAAGCTCAAAAAGAGTCCAAAAAAAAAGCGTCGGGAGAATCTCAACAGGAAAAAATCAACCCGGAAGAGCGCGTTGAACGGGTTGAATTAAAAAAAGGCGAAAAAGTCAGTCTGCGCAAACGCGACGGCGGGGCGTTGGGCGAGATTTTAATTAATTTAAACTGGAGCCAGCGTCCCAAGGGACTTTTCAATCTTCAGACGCCGGGCATTGATCTGGATTTGGGCTGTTTATACGAATTGAAAAACGGAAACCGGGGCTGCGTACAGGCTTTGGGCAACGTGTTCGGCGCCTTTTCCGATCCGCCGTATATTTTACTGGACGGCGACGACCGGACAGGAGCCGTCGAGGGCGGCGAAAATTTAAAAATCAACGGCGCGATGATCTCTAAAATCAAGCGTATTTTAGTTTATACGTTTATCTATGAAGGCGCGGCGAACTGGAAAGACGCCGACGGCGTTTTGACGGTTCAATGTCCGGGCAGTCAGAAAATTATTATCCGTATGGACGAATATGGGTCTGATTTGGGGATGTGCGCGGCGGCGCTTCTGGAAAATGTAAACGACAAGACATTCAGCGTCGAGAAAATTATTCAATTTTTCCCCGGACATCGTAAAATGGATGAGGCGTTTCACTGGGGCTTGAAATGGCGCGCCGGAAGAAAATAAAATAATATTTTAAATAATAAATAAAAAAATAATAAAAAATGGGGAAAGCGTGTATGAACTTCGGACAGCGTTTACGGGAACGGCGGGAGGAATTAAAAATCACCCGCGCCGGACTGGCGGAATGTCTGGGCGTCAAAGCGTCGGCGATTGCCAATTATGAAAATGGATTCAGCTTTCCCCGTGAAGAAATCTTGCTGCGTCTTTTCGATTGTCTGCAAACTGATCCGAATACGCTCTTGCGAGACAGTTTTCAGGGCGGCTCTGAGACGCTTACCGGCGAAGAGCGGATTTTATTGGAAAATTATCGCGCTTTGTCCCCGCAAGTCCGGGAATCTGTTATAAATTTAATAAAATCTATAAAATCTATTCAAAATAATCAACATCCGGTATAATACGCCGTGATTAAAATTTAAGATTTATATCAATTTATATCGCTAAAAAGAGGGAGTTTATAATTATGAATCAGGCCCGCCGTTTCGTTCCATCGTGGATTTCTGTTTTCTTAATCGGCTTGGTTTTAATCGGATTGGCCGGATTAACCGGATTGACCGCCAGCGCGGCGAATTACGAAGAGGAATATGAGCATGATATTCCGGCGTATTCGGCGCGGAAAAACGGCTGTCCGTATTATATCTGCGTCAACCGCGCCGCCAATACGGTTACGATTTACGAAGCGGATGAGAGCGGATATTATACGATTCCAATAAAAGCTATGGTCTGCTCCACGGGCCGCGAGGGTCACTCCACGCCGTTGGGGACGTTCGCTATCACGGGCGTCAAAAAAACTTGGTGCTATATGGTTGACGGGACTTACGGGCAGTATTCCAGTCAGTTCCGGGGCAATTATTTATTTCATTCGATTTGCTATAAAAAAGCCAATCCCGCGACCATGTTGACGGATGAATATAATATGCTTGGCGGACGCGCCTCACGCGGCTGTGTGCGCCTGCAGGTAATAGACGCCAAATGGATTTATGATAATTGTAAAGCCGGAACCAAAGTCACGATTTATGATGACGAAAACTATCCCGGTCCGCTTGGAAAGCCTTTAAAAGCTCTGGATGAAATCACGCCGGATATGGACAACGGCTGGGATCCCACGGATCCGCGTGAGAATAACCCGTGGAAAAATCAAACCGTGACGGATTTCGCTATCCAAGAAGATTTTATCGCGTTAGAATCCGGTCTGAAACAGAATTTGAATACTATATCCAATCCGCCGGACGCGCTTCTGCCGCGTATTGTATGGACTTCCAGCGATCCGAGTATAGCCACTGTAGACGCGAACGGACAGGTAATCGCGCTGAACGCCGGAAGCGCGACGATTACCGGGACGCGGGGCGATTTTTCAGACGCTTGTCAAGTC
>CAJOFP010000035.1 GCA_905233795.1 uncultured Oscillibacter sp.
CGGCGATTAACTGCGGGAAGAAAGAAATATATAATAATAATTTCCCAAATGACCGGGTTCCGGCGGACGGATTGCGATAAACGTCTAAAACATAACTCAAGCCCTGAAACGTATAAAACGAAATGCCAATCGGGAGAATTAAATTCGCCATAGGCAAAGCCAGTCCCGACGAATCAGGTACATGAATAAAACCTGTGATAGAATTTATAAAATTTAATAAAAAATCCAGATATTTAAAAATCCCCAGCGCGGTTATATTTACGGCGACAGCCAAGCCGACAATCAAGCGGCGGCGGGATGTTTCACGCGTTTCGCGCATAAGCAAGCGGCCAAACAGATAATTGGCGCATACGCTGCCGAGAAGCAGGATTAAATAGGGCGGCTGCCCGAACGCGAAGAAAATCAGACTGGATAACGCAAGCCAGATATTCCGCGCTTTTTGTCCGGGCAAAAGCCGCGATATGATCCAGACGACCGGCAGAAAGAAAAATATAAAAATCGGCGAACTGAAAATCATATTATTTTACCAGAATTAAATATTATTTTAAATATTATATTATTTTTATAATTTTAAATATTTTAATATATTTTACCAGACAAAATACTGGAACGGGGCGGAATTATAAGTGAAATTATATAAATTATAGCTTGTAATTCCGCGGCGGCGGTAGGACATTTCAAGTTCGGGATCGAAAAGCCGCCAAGAGCCGTCTAATTTGATTCTTACCCAGCAGTGGGGACGATGATTGACGGGGCCAATATCGCCCATGACGGTCTGCGCCTCCAATCCGAGTTGACGGACTAAGAGATAAAACGCGGATGAAAAGCTGTAACAATTTCCTTTGCCGCGCTGGAAAAACGCGAGCGCGTAAGCGGGTTCCCAGTTTTTACTGCCTTTGGCGACGTGATCACGCGCCAAATAGGTATAATGATCGCGGATATAATTATATAAAGCGCGGATTTTCTGATTGCGTGTCATGCCGTCATTGGTCCATTGCGTAATAATATTATATAAAAACTCGTCCAATTCGGCGTTGCCTGTGGTAGACCGTCCGTCGGCGTCGTAGGTATAGCCTTCGGAATCGGAAACAGAGCGCAGGAATTGACCGTTTAAGACATGATAAAGCCGAGAGTTAATATTATAAAAACCGTCGGCGAGGGGAACCGGATCGGGATTGGACGCAAGCCATGATTCCTGTCCGGTTTCGGTATCGAAAAAGCCCTCATGAGAAGTGGAGGCCTCCATGATTTGATCGTAAGCCCAGAAAGAGCCGGGGACATCGGGGAAAATCCGGGCGGCGTTTTGTCTGATCGCGTCGGGATTGGGTACGCGTCCCAACAGGCGGTTGAATACGACGGCGGCCTGAGCGCGTGTTAAAACGCCGTCGGGCATGAATAAGCCGTCCTGATTGCCGGAGAATAAACCGGCGGCGGCTGTATTGGCGATAGCCGAAGCGTCCGGGCGGTCTGACGGCACATCCGGGAAAGACGGCAAATCCTGATTGTAATTCGCCGGGATAAAATTCGATAAAATCACGGCGAACTCGGCGCGGGTAATGGGATTGTCGCCGCGAAACGCGTTATTTTCATCCGGGATAATAATATTCATGGCGGCCAGCGCGTAAAGCGGTTCGGCATACCACGCGTCTTGGGATACGTCGGAAAAATAAGCCGGGTTTGATTCTTGATTTATTTCTTGCGTTTTGGCGGATTCGTCGATTAAGCCGTATAAAATTTTCACGGTCTGGGCGCGGGTCAGACTGCGTTCCGGGTGAAACAGTCCGTCATTGAAGCCGGACATAAAAGCCGTATGATGATTATCTGATTTTAAAGCGGGCGCGGTAATTGTCGGAGTGGGTTGAATCCCGAACGGCGTGACGGTCGGCGTAACAGGGGGGACAGTCGGCGTAACAGTCGGGACGGCTTGAATATCAGACGCGACAAAAAGCCGTGAAGTCCAGATTGCGATTTCTTCAGGCTTGATAAAATTTCCCGATTCGTCTACCCAAGAGTAAAAGCCGTGAGGCAGGACGGGAACTTGTTGAGGGGTATTTCCGGTCAGAACCGTCTCGCGGAATTGCTCCGCGCCGATTTGATAAATAATTTCACAGGATTCCGGCGCGAATACGGCATATAAAAACAAATCCCGCGTCGGCGTGACGATTTCTCCGGGGCGATAATCGGGAATGACGGCCTGAAAATCGCTTGACCAACCGACAAAACGTCTGCCGGACGGCGCAATCACGGGGGACAATTCAGGCATATGCACGGATTCTCCGTTCTGAACGGTAACGGGCGCGGGAGGCAAATAATTTTCTTCAGAAACCCAGAACTCAACCGCGTACCAGTCTGACAATATCGGCGTCATATCTTCCGGGGAATTTAATTCCGGCGTCGGCGCGATGACATCCGGTATGTACTCGCCACCATCCGGGAATGTCGATTCAGTCGGCACATCCGGCGGCAGTAAATAAATATCCGGCGTATCTGTCAGCGCGCTTGCGTCCAAGTCCGACGCCATAGCGGCGGACGCGAAAATCAGCGCAAGCGTCAATAATAACAGCGTTAGAGAAATCCGACGTTTTTTCATGATTTTTTATATCCTCCTGTTTATGCCAATATTTTGTAATTATATTGAAAATATAAATATTAATATAATATTATAATATATTTTTTAAAAATATTATGTTAAATTATGATTAAGATATTATAACGGCGGATATATATAATATATATTAACGTCCGCGATAAGAGAAGTGCATATAATCATGATAATCATAATTTTGATTGGCGTGACCGGCCCAAGCGGAACCGCCCCAAGTCCAGCCGTGTTCCTGAAAGATACGCGTTACGCTTCCATGAGAGGGGATGGAATACGGGTCCTCACCGGGGGTCCAGTGGGAGCCGACAATAATTTCACCGTCACGAATACAGAAATTCGCGTCGGGATTTAAATCAATCGCGCTTCCGTTTCTGTGTTCGTTGGTTTCAATCGTCCCGCCCCAGTTATAACCGCCTATGCTTTCAAACGGGAACTGTTCAGGATCGTTATAAATTTCCGTGAAGATTTCTTTTACATCGTCAGCCAGCGCGCTGTGTATTTTAATAGATATAATATCAGGAATTTTTTGCTGATTGACTAAACGCCATATGGGAATTTCTATCGAAATCATATTCGGCGCGGCTTCTTCTTCGGTTTGATAATGCGTAATATTCGGATCGCCATAAATTAAAATTCGTTTTCGGGCGTTATCCCCCGGCGCGTCCAGCCAAAAATCCGCCGTTTCATATTCTTCTTGTGTGATTTCGCCAAGACGAAGTTGCTCTTGCGCGTCCCTGTCGGCGATTTCAAACGCCGCCATCGGCGTAATATAAAGCGTATAGCGATTGCTTGCGATACTGATATGACCGTTATTTCGATCAGAGGCTTTATAATTTTCAGGGGCGTAATAAGACGCGAGAGCGGATAAATTTTGATTAATCCGGCAAACCGTGTTGACAGGCGTCCCCATGAGATTGCCGGCTTCGTCCGATAATGACAGAATCACGCTTGTCCAATCGTCGTCGCGTGACTTGTCGATATAATCCAGAACGCGCATAAGCAAAACCGCGCCGTCGCCGCGCCGGATGGTATCTTTCGGCCCGAAAGTCCCGTCCGATTTCCCGCGGATAATGCCAAGCGCGTATAAATTTTTTACGGCTTCCTGATAATTCGCGTCTATTTGATAAAAATCAGTCAAAGCGTTTTCGACACGCGGCGTGGGCGTGGGATTTTCGCCGGTCAATTCCCCGTTTTGTTGGATTTTATCGACTGTGAAAGCCGTTTTCAAAATCGCGCCGGAAATCGCGCCGGATTGTTTCGCGTTGATCCAGTTTCCGCCGGATTTTGAACTGTCCGGCTGAATCAGAATCCAAGTCCCGCCGGACGGATTCCAGCTGAGACGAAAAGTCCACTGACCGCCGGGCAGTCTGCCTGATACGGCATAATTGCCGGACGGTTTTGAAAAAATATCATCCGGAAAATCGGAATCTTTTGATTTTATAGCGTGGTACACGCGGGGATTAAGTTCCTGAACGCGTTCGAGAGCCGCTTTCAATCCGGGCGCGGCGATATGGCCGGGCGTCGGGGTATGTGTCGGAATACGCGTCGGCGGAACGGTAACGGGAATATATGTCGGGGCGGGGGTATGCGTCGGGGAGACGGGGACGGGCGTAAATGTAGGCGCGGGGGTAACGGGAACAGGCGTAGACGCGGCGACGGAGCCGGACGCGGAGGACGTAAGAACGCGATGGAGAAGAACCGCCGCGTCTTGACGCGTAATCGGCGTTTTACGCATATTTTCCATTGTAACAGGTAAAAAATCCGGGTCGCGCAAGAAATTATATCTCAACGCCGTCTGATACCCGGCCATATCCCAAGCGACGCCGTCGGACTGACTGTCCCAGTAATCGGCGGACGCGAAAGCGCGGCAGAGCATAGCTAAATATTGCGCCCAAGTCAGCGTTTTATTCGGGGCCATGAATCCGTTGTCAAGACCGTTCATGATATTCAGGGACGCGGCGCGGGTGATTTCGTCATAAGCCCAGTGCGATTCCGGCAGATCGGCATAAGCGAAAGCGGAAAAGCTGATAGAAAACGCGGTAAAAAAGGCGGCGAGTATCGAGATAAGACGCGGAAAATGACCGGATTTTATATTCATAATCATAATCCTTTCGCGGCGTGTGTTTCAATCGCAATATAATCGCAATATAGCGTTACAGACGCGCATGAATTAAATTTTATTATAACACACGCCGCGACGTTTTCCAATAGTTTTTGATAAATTTGATAAATTTAAAAAATTTAAAAAAATTAAAAATATTCAGAAATTAAAAATACGGACGGGCTGATAAATTATTAATTATAAATTATATTAATTATATAAAATCACGCGTTTTCTCTGTCTTTTTTCAACGCTGTGAGAATCGCCGCGCCGACGACGGAGCCGACTAAAAGAGAGATAATATACATAAACGGATTGCCTACAGTAGGAAATACGAAAATGCCGCCGTGCGGGGCCATTAACGTGCAGTTAAATAACATGGACAGCGCGCCGGATACGGCGGAACCCGCGATACAGGAGGGAAGCACACGCGCCGGATCGGCGGCGGCATAGGGAATCGCGCCTTCGGAGATAAAGCACAGGCCCATGATATAATTTACAAATCCGTTGTTACGTTCCTCAACGGTCCATTTTTTGGGGAAAAACGTCGTGGAAAGGGCGATCGCAATCGGGGGAACCATGCCGCCGACCATGACAGCCGCCATAATGTCATAATTGCCGTTGGACAGCGCCGCGATACCAAAGGCGTAAGACGCTTTATTGAACGGCCCGCCCATGTCGATACTCATCATACCGCCGACGACCGCGCCTAATAATAATTTAGACGAACCGCCCATCGCGTTTAACGCGTTGCCCAAACCCGTATTAATCGCGCCCATAATGGGATTGACCGCGCACATCACGACGCCGACAATTAAAATGCCGCCCAAGGGATAGATTAACATAGGACGAATGCCGTCCAGAGCCTGCGGCATATTTTCCGTGATTTGCTTTAATTTCTGTACGACGAAACCGGCGACGAAACCGGCAAGTAACGCCGCCAAGAATCCGCCTGACACGGCGGGCGTGTCGGGATTCCAGATACTGGCGAACGAAACGCCGCTGACCGCTAACGCGCCGCCCGTAAAGCCGACGGCCAGTCCGGGACGATCCGCCATTGACATGGCGATAAATCCGGCGAGTACAGGCAGCATGAAGCCGAACGCGCCGCTCCCGACCGTATTGAAAAACGCCGCCAAAGGCGTATTCGATCAGAACGAAATAGCGATCATGATGCCGCCGCCGACGACAAACGGCAACATATGGGAAATGCCGTTCATAAGATGCTTATAAAACGCGCCGCCTATAGAATCGCCCGCGCTTGCCGAACTTGCCGCCGCGTTATGTCCGCCGCCCTGCGCGTGATAAATCGGCGCTTCGCCGTTGATAATTTTATTAATTAATTCCTCCGGCTTGTGAATGCCGTCCGCTACGCGTGTAATCACAACCGGCTTTCCGTCAAATCTGTCCATTTCGACGTTTTTGTCGGCGGCGATTACAATGCCGTCACACTTGGCGATTTCATCGGCTGTCAAAATATTTTTCGCGCCGCCTGATCCGTTCGTCTCGACTTTTGTCGGCAATCCCATCGCCGCGCCCGCTTTTTCCAGATTCGTCGCCGCCATATAAGTATGCGCGATTCCCGTCGGACACGCCGTTACAGCCAAAATTCTATAGCCGCCCGACGCTTTCGCTTTCGCCGCGACTTCCTGATCCGTGAAACTTTCACTGCCGAAATTTTCCTGTTCGGCTTTGTCCAGCATATCTAAAAACTCTTCTTCAGTCTTTGCCGTCCGCAGTTTCGCCACGAAATCCTCTTCGGCTAATAAATTCATCAAACGCGCCAACATGTCAACGTGTAAACTGCCGTTCATCGGCGCGGCGATCATGAAAAACAAATCGCTTTTCTCGTCGTCATCCGGGTTATATTGAATCCGTTCCGATGTCCGCGCAACGGCAAGACTGGGAGCTGTCACGACGTTGTTTTTCGCGTGCGGCACCACAATGCCGTTGCCGACATAAGTCGAAAATTCTTCCTCCCGATCAAAAATCGCCTGCGTATACGCTTCTTTGTCCGTAATATTGCCGTGGGTGTACTGCAAATCAACCAGCTTGTCAATAATTTCGGCTTTATTCGCCGCTTTGACGTGCAACGCCGTCGCTTCCCGACTGAATAACTCTATCAGGCGCATATATTTTTTCCCTCCCGTTATATCTTTATAAATTATATTCTATATATTTATAATATTTATATATTCTATAATTTATATATTTATTTATATTTATATTATATTTATCACAGCGTTTTCAATAACTCGTCAATCTGGGCTTTGCTTGCCAGTCCGATAGAAAACGCCGTCGCGCTCCCGGACGCCGTGCCAAGTTTCAACGCGTAATCATAATCGTTTTCTTTCAGCATACCCGCCACAAATCCGGCGACCATAGAATCGCCCGCGCCAACGCTGTTTATTACTTTGCCTTTCGGACAGCCGATTCTATGACTTTGACCGGTTTCGTCCAGCAATAACGCGCCGTCGCCCGCCATGGAAATTAAAATATTTCTCCCGCCGCGTTTCTGCAATTCCAACGCGCATTCCGTGATTTCCTCGTCCGTTTTTAAAATCTTGCCAAAAATATCGCCTAATTCATGATTATTCGGTTTAATCAAATACGGCTTATATTTTAAAACATTCACAAGCAAATCTTTTTCGGCGTCCACGACAATCCGTATGCCGCGACCGTCTAAATATTGCATAATTTTCTCATAAGTATCGCCCGGCAGACACTTGGGAATCGAACCGGATAAAATTAAAATATCCTCTTGATTTAATTGATCCAGCTTTTTATATAATTCCCGCATATCCGATTCCGTGATGACAGGCCCTATGCCGTTGATTTCCGTCTCTTCCGCCGCTTTGACTTTGACGTTAATCCGCGTCATACCCTCTTGAACGTGTATAAAATCCGTTTTCAGCCCCATATCGGCCAGACCTTTTTCCAGTCCGTCGCCGATAAAGCCCGCCACAAAGCCAAGCGCAATCGTATCAAATCCCAGCGTTTTTAAAACATTCGACACGTTCACGCCTTTTCCGCCGAATTGAAAATCCTCCGCCGCGTTGCGATTGATCGCGCCGGGCTTTAAACTCCCATCCAGCCGGACTACATAATCAATCGCGGGATTAAACGTCACTGTGTAAATCATAAAATTCCCCCTTCCGGAATTTTTAAAAATTATAACAAAACAATCCGCGAATTGCAATCACGTTATTATTTTTATATATTTTATCTAAATATATCTTTAAATTTTATATAAAATCACAAAATTCTATCCGATTATTTCAATCATAAAAAATCCCGGAAATATCAATATACTTCCGGGACAAATTTAATATTTTTTAATATTTTTTAATATTTTTTATCAATTATAAATTCGAGATTTCGTCCGAGGACACCAGCGCGATCCCTTTCGACGACAAAGCCGCCGACGCTTTCGCAATATCCGTTACGCGGAAAATCATATACGCCGATCCGCCTTTTTCGCCGCTTAAAAACGCGTACATATATTCAATATTCACTTGCGCTTCGCTTAACGCCGACAATACGCCGTTCAGACCGCCGGGAACATCCGGCACCGCGACGCCTAACACATCCGTGACGGAACTCACGAAACCCGCGTCTCTCAGCGCCGCGACGGTTTTATATACGTCGTCCGCGATAATACGGGCAATGCCAAACTCACTGGTTTCCGCCAGAGAAAACGCCCGCATATCAATATTGGCTTCCGCCAGCACACGCGTCATATCATACAGCGTTCCGGGCTTGTTCTCTAAAAATACAGAAATCTGCTTCACGCTCATAGATTTTATCCCCCGTGATTTTTAATTTAAATTAAAATTTAAATCTTGCGCTTGTCAATCACGCGGACGGCTTTCCCCTCGCTCCGGACAATCGACTTCGGCGCGACAAGCGTCACTTTGGCCGTCAAGCCCAGCATAGACCGCAGACCGTCCACAAGGTCTTTCTGACGTTTGCTGATTTCGCCCATGTTATCCGTGAACATTTCGGGCGTCATCTCGACCTGTACGTCAAGCGTGTCCGTGTGATTCACGCGATCCACGATAATCTGATAATTCGCGGGATAGCCTTGATTTAATAAAACCGTCTCAATCTGTGACGGGAAGACATTTACGCCGCGAATAATCAACATATCGTCCGAACGTCCGCGAGGCTTCGACATTTTCACATGAGTACGCCCGCAAGCGCATTTTTCATGCGTCAGTACGCATATATCCCGCGTCCGGTAGCGCAATAACGGGAACGCTTTTTTCGTAATCGACGTGAAAACCAATTCGCCCTGTTCGCCGTCCGGCAAGACTTCGCCTGTCTCCGGGTCTATAATCTCGGCAATAAAATGATCTTCGTTAATATGCATTCCCGTCTGCGCCGAACACTCAAAAGACACGCCGGGACCGGACAGTTCCGTTAAGCCGTAAATATCATAGGCTTTGATTCCAAGCGTATTTTGAATATCCTGCCGCATTTCCTCCGACCACGCTTCCGCGCCGAAAATGCCGGCCTTTAACGGAATTTGATCCGGCGTCAGTCCCATTTCTTTCATCGTCTCGGCGATATAAGCCGCGTAAGACGGCGTGCAACATAAAATTGTCGCGTTCAAATCCCGAATGAACATGATTTGCCGTTCCGTATTGCCTGAGGAAGTCGGGATGGTCAGACAGCCTACTTTATGACTGCCGCCGTTTAAACCCGGTCCGCCTGTGAACAGGCCATATCCATAAGAGACTTGACAGACATCTTCATTAGAACCGCCGGCGGCCACGATAGCGCGGGCGCAACAAGTCTCCCATAAATCAATATCTTCTTGAGTATAGAACGCCACAACGCGCTTACCGGTCGTCCCGGACGTGGACTGAATCCGCACGCAGTTTTGCAACGGCGTCGCCAACAGACCATACGGGTACGCCTTGCGTAAATCGTCTTTGCTTAAAAACGGGAGTTTATACAAATCATCACGGGATTTAATATCATCCGGCGTGACGCCCTTTTCTTCCATTTTCTTGCGATAATACGGCACGTTGTCCCAGACGTGTTTCACCTGTTTGACAAGCCGTTCATCCTGCCACTGTTTGATCTGTTCCCGGCTCGCGGTTTCGATCTCAGGCTGATAATATTTCTCCAAAATAATCAATCCTTATTTTATTATTATTTTTTCACCCCGCGATTATATTATTTTCATATTATTTTTTATTATTTTTAACTTACTTTCGCCGGATAGCGCGCCTCAAACGCGTTTAAGATTTTTAATAATCTCCCGTCCAGATACGTCAACGCTTTTTCGCGCAATCTCACCGGGACGCCGTAATAAGCCTCCGCGATACTTCCCGTAATCGCCGCTATGGTATCACTGTCACCGCCGATAGAAATCGCGTTGCGTATAGCGTCCTCAAAATCCGTTGACTCGAAAAACGCTTCCAGCGCCTGCGGCACGGAATTTTGACAGGTTTCGTTAAATTGATAACTCTCCCGAATCTCATCCAGCGTAAAATCAATCGCATAATAATTTTTTATAATATAATCCCGGATTTCCGTGATACTTTTTCCGATACGCGCCAGATAAATCGCCATTGTGACGGCTTCCGCGCCTTTCAGTCCCTCCGGGTGTCCGTGCGTTACGACAGTTACATCCCGCGAAAACGCTTTCGCCTGTTCCGGGGAATCCGCGACCCACGCGCAACCGCTGACCCGCATGGCCGCGCCGTTGCCGTAACTGTTATACGGCTTTGGATCGTCCGCGTACATCCAGTGGAAAAATCTTCCGCCGTAACCGCAATTCGGGTACGGCTGACCGATCTCCCGCATACAGATTACAGACTGTTCAGGCAAATCCCGAAATTGATTGTCCGCGCTCCGCATGAACGCCTCACACAGCGCGATTGTCATGACGGAATCATCTGTAAAATAGCATTTTTCATGCAATAACGTGAAATCTTTAGAGCGATAATTATTGAATTCAAACCGCGAACCCGCTATATCGCCGATAATCGCGCCAATCACTGCCGTTTTACCTCCTTCAGGACTGTTTTTTTAAAATATATAACTTAAATTCAGCTTAAATTTTTAAAATTATTTATATATTTTAAATTTATATTTCAATCTATCCGGCTTGATTTATTTTAAATTATTTTAAAATTTTAATTACGCGTTTTTGCCCAGTTCAAACGCCTTTTGATTTAATTTTAAAAATTTCGGCGGAACAATCGCCTGTAAAGCCTTTTGCCATGCCTCATCCGAAAAATCGAAATAACGCGACAATCTGCCCATCAGGACAATATTGACGGCTTTTCCGCTTCCGGCCTGTTCCGCGAGAGACAGACAGTCCAGCGCGTCTACTTTTACGCCCGCGGCCCGCATTTTTTCCGTCAGATTTTCGGGATATTGCGCCGCGCCGGTAATCACCGGCATAGGGTCAACCTGTTGCGTGGACGTGACAATCTGTCCGCCGGGCTTTAAATATTCCAGCCACCGCGCCGCTTCCAATAATTCAAAAGAGACAATCGCGTCCGCGCCGCCCTTGTCAATCACGGGCGAATAAACTTTATCGCCGTATCGCACATAAGTCACGACGCTTCCGCCGCGCTGGGACATGCCGTGAACTTCAGAGACTTTCACGTCATAGCCCTGTTCAAGCAATAAATAGCCCAATAATTTACTTGCCAATAAACTGCCCTGTCCGCCTACGCCGACAATCATGATACTTTTCGTCTCCAAAATTCACGCCCCCTTTCCGGATTTATCCGCCGCGTTCGCCGCATTATTCGCGTTATTTGCCGTATCGCCGCCGCCCGCCGCGTTCGCCGTATTATTCGCGCTGTTCGCGTCTTTCGCCGTACTTTCAAACGCGTTGAATTTGCAAAGCTGTTCGCACACGCCGCAACCCACGCATAACGTGTTGTCAACATGCGCCTTGCCGTTTTTGATCGAAATCGCCGGACAGCCGATCCGCATACAGGATTTACAGCCGACACACTTGTCACGATTGACTTTTAACGGCGCGTTGTGCTTGACGTATTTCAATAACGCGCACGGACGCCGTGAGATAATCACAGACGGCTCGTCAACGGCCAGTTCTTCCCGGACGGCTTTTTCCGTCTCGGCCAGATTATACGGATCAACCACGCGTACACGTTGAATCCCCATAGCGCGGCACAGACTTTCCAGATCAATCTTGCCCGCCGGATCGCCTTTGATATTATAACCCGTCGTCGGGTTTTGCTGATGTCCCGTCATGCCCGTGATAGAATTATCTAATATAATCACAGTCGAATTGGATTGATTATACGCGATATTTGCAAGACCTGTCATGCCGGAGTGCATAAACGTCGAATCGCCGATGACCGCGACGGTTTTATTTTCACTCGCTTTGCCCAACGCTTTATTAAATCCGTGAATCGCGCTGACCGACGCGCCCATGCACAGCGTCATTTCCATAGCCGATAACGGCGCGACCGCTCCCAGCGTATAACAGCCAATATCGCCCAAGACTGTAGCCTTGCATTTATTTAAAATATAAAATAAGGCGGAATGGCGTCGTCTAATTTTTTCCCCGTCGGGACCTGTAAATTTAATTTCTCGGAGATTAAATTCTGCGAAAATTCGCCTAATAAACTAAATTTATCTTTGCCGACAGGATTTAATCCCAATTCCCGACAGTGCGTCTCAATAAACGGGTCAAGCTCTTCCACAATCACTAAATTTTCTACGGATTTAGCGAAATTTTTGATTTTCTCAACCGGAAGCGGCCAGATCACGCCTAATTTCAATACCGGATATTTACCCCCACAGGCTTCTTTTACATATTGATAACTTGTGGAAGATGTAATAATGCCAATATGATTATTTTCGCCCGGTTCGATGAAATTCAAATCCGTATCTTCAGCAAATTTTGTCAGGTCTTTCATACGCTGTTCCACAATGGGATGGCGTCTAATCGCGTTGCCCGGCATCATGACATATTTGGCGATATTCTTTTCATACGGCTTGGCCGGTAATTCAATCCGTTCGCCCGTCTCAATCACGGATTGAGAATGCGCCACGCGGGTACACATTTTTAATAAAACCGGGCAATCAAATCGCTCTGAAATTTCATAAGCCCGTTTGACAAATTCCAACGCCTCACGCGAATCCGACGGCTCCAACATGGGCAGTTTCGCCGATCTCGCGTAATGCCGCGAATCCTGTTCGTTTTGGGACGAGTGCATTCCGGCGTCGTCCGCTACGGCGATAATCATTCCGGCGTTTACGCCCGTATAAGACACTGTAAATAACGGGTCCGCCGCGACGTTCAATCCGACGTGTTTCATGCCGCAAAAACTGCGTTTCCCGGCTAAACTCGCCCCGAACGCCGTTTCCATAGCGACTTTCTCATTCGGCGCCCATTCACAGTAAATCTCATCATATTTCGCGGCTTCTTCCGTAATTTCCGTACTGGGCGTACCGGGATAACTGGATACAATCGCGCATCCCGCCTCGTACAGGCCCCGCGCCGCCGCCGCGTTGCCCAGCATTAACTGTTTCATAAATTCAATTTCTCCTGTTTCCTCGCACAATAAAATATAAAATTAAATATTATTAAAATTAAATTAATATAATAATTGATTATAATATTTTAATTTTATATATTTTTTTATATATTCTCAATCTTTCCCCAAGAAATCGGCATGTCCCACGCGTTCGATAATTTCACGCATGACGCCGCCTTCGCCGCCGTCCAGCATGGAACGCCGTACACGACTGATCGTCGCGCTGCTCGCGCCGGTATTCGCCAGAACGTCCGAATAGACCATGCCGCCGCTTAAGCATACGGCTGTATAATAACGCTGTTCCATGCTCCGCAATTCGTTAGGGGTACATAAATCTTGGAAAAAGCGGTGGCACTCGTCTAAGTCCTTCAGCGTCAGGACAGCCTCATAGAGAGCCAAGCTCCGCGCTTTCGCCTTATCAACCGCCACAGGTATCGCCCCCTCTCCCGCGTGATTTCACGCTGAACGCGATTTTAACACGTTAAAGCGTGAAAGGCAAGCGCTTTTTTATATTTATCAAATTTTCTATGTTTTTTATATTTATTATCCCAAAAGACCGGCGATTTTTAGATATTTAAATAAAATTAATAAAATATATATTAAATTTCAAGACGGCGAATGAATATTTATAAAAAAACGGTTGTGTTTTGCGAAAAAAGTTGTATACTGTGGGATTGATATAATTGATATAATAGAAAAATAGATATATAAAAGATATGCGCGAAAGATGGGAGCGGAGAAATTAAAATGGAGAATCAATTTCGGATTGAAAACGGGATATTGATCAAATATGACGGCCCCGGCGGCAATGTGACAATCCCGGACGGTATACGGGCGATTGGCGCGGGCGCGTTTTTGAATCATGAAAATTTACGGAGCGTCGTGATTCCGGAGGGCGTGGAGGAAATCAGCGGCGATTTCTTTTCGGAAACGCCATTGGGCGCGTTTTCCGGCTGTATGCAATTAGCTGTTGTGAAACTCCCGGAAAGCCTGTCGGAAATCGGGTGCCGGGCGTTTTATGGCTGTAAATCCATGCGTAATATCACGCTTCCGGCGGGATTGAAAAAAATAGGCAATCGGGCGTTTGAGAATTGCGAGAATTTAAAAAATATTATTATCCCGGACGGCGTCAGCGAGATTGATTACGGCGTATTCATGGGCTGTACGGCATTGAGAGAAGCGGCGTTCCCGGCGGGCGTGACGGTCATGCGCGAGTACGCGTTTTCCGGCTGCGTATCGCTGGAAAAAATAGATTTGCCAAAGGGTTTAAAGGCGATTGATTTTAGCGCGTTCCAGAATTGCAAGAATCTGCGGCGGATTTATATCCCGGATACGGTAAAAGAAATCGGCGATTACGCGTTTGAGAACTGTGAAAATTTAATCAGCGCGATGATAGACAAAAACGTCGAGAAAATCGGTGAAAACGCGTTTAACGGCTGTAAAAATCTGACGATTCGGACAAGTTCGGAGTCAACAGCGGAAAATTACGCGCAAAATCATGAAATCCGCGTGTTGACGTTTGAAAAATTACGGGACGCGGCGGAGGATATGCGCCGGAAAGCATACGCGCCGTATTCTAATTTTGGGGTCGGCGCGGCGTTGGAATGCGAGGACGGGACGGTCTACACGGGCTGTAACGTGGAAAACGCGTCGTATCCGGCTGGAATTTGCGCGGAGCGTAACGCGGTATTTCACGCCGTCTCAGAGGGACAGACGAAATATGCCCGTATGGTGATTATCGGTTCCGGGGATCAGCCTTGTGTTCCGTGCGGGATGTGCCGTCAGGTTATCGCCGAGTTTTCGCCGGATATGGAAATTATTTGTTTAGGCAAAAACGGCGGGGCTAAAAAGTTTTTTATGCGGGATTTACTCCCGGAGAGTTTCGGAGCGGGTAATTTAAAATAATAAAAATAATATATTTTAATTTTATATATTTTATATATTTATTTTATATAATTTTGTGATAGTATTGATGATTATAAATTTATATAATTTTATTATGTAAGGAGTTTATAAAATTATGGAAATTAAAATCACGCGGAGTAAAAATTTAAAGGCGCGTCCGGCGGACGAGAGCAAACTGGGATTCGGTAAAATCTTCACGGATCATATGTTTTTAATGACATACGGCCCGGAACCGGAATGGCATGACGCCCGGATCGTGCCGTATGGCCCGTTTGAACTGGACCCGGCCTGTGTGGTGTTTCACTACGCGCAAGAGTTATTCGAGGGTCTGAAAGCGTATCGCACGGCGGATAATAAGATTCAGTTATTCCGCCCGGATTGCAACGCCGCGAGAATGCAGGATTCCTGTGACCGGATGTGTATCCCGCCGATTCCCGTTGATGATTTTATTCAGGCGGTGAAAACGCTGGTCGAGATTGATAAAGACTGGGTGCCGCATACGGACGGCGCGTCGCTGTATATCCGGCCTTATATTTTCGCCACGGATGTGGGACTTGGCGTCCACGCGAGTAAAAATTATATATTTGCGATCATAGCGGCGCCGTCGGGGGCGTATTACGCCGAGGGCATTAATCCGGTTAGAATTTATGTAGAGGATGAGTATATCCGCGCCGCGCCGGGTCTGACGGGTCACACGAAATGCGGCGGCAATTACGCGGCGTCGATCAAGGCCGGGGATTTGGCGGAGGAAAAGGGATTCGCGCAGGTGTTATGGCTGGACGGCGTGGAGAAAAAATACGTCGAGGAAGTCGGCAGTATGAATATTTTCTTCAAGATTGACGGCAAAATTTACACGGCGGCCTGTACGGGGACTGTCTTACCGGGCGTGACGCGCCGTAGCGGTATTGAATTGTTAAAAGACTGGGGCTATGATGTAATCGAAGGCAAATTGGCGATTGCGGATGTCATGGAAGCCGGACGCAACGGCAAATTGGAAGAAGTATTCGGAACGGGTACGGCGGCGGTCGTATCGCCCGTAAAAGAATTATACTGGAAAGGCGAGAGCGTGAATATCGGCGACGGCAAAATCGGCCCCGTGACGCAAAAATTATACGACACGATGACGGGCATTCAATGGGGACGCCTCCCGGATGATAAAAACTGGATTTTCCCGGTCTGCGAGGGATAATATTAAACGCGAATAAAAATATAAAAATCCCCCGGTCGCGTGAAGAACGCGCCGGGGGATTTTGTAACAAAACGATAACAAAAGTAACAAAT
>CAJOFP010000036.1:0-9137 GCA_905233795.1 uncultured Oscillibacter sp.
CAATATGAATACGATAAAAATGATGCTTGGCAAAGCTGAAAAATTGGGATTTCAGTATTTAAACGGCATGGACGCGGATCGAACGGTTTCAGCCGTTATGATAAAAGTCAAAGACGGATATGGCGTCGGGAATGTGACGGATGATATTAATATACACGTCCGCAAAGTAAAAGCGACATCGGCGCGGGATATGATTTCCGGTCTCGCGGACGGATTGCAAGGCGCGTCCCGGATTGTGATAATATTGGCGGCGGCGGTCTGGATTTTAGCGGCGGGAATTTTAGCGGCGGCGTTTGTCTTATTGGCGCATGAACGGAAACAGGAGTTCGCCGCTTTATTGATTTTAGGCGCGTCACGGAAAATTTTATCCCGGTTAATATTAACGGAATCTATGATTTTATCGCTGACAGGCTCTGTCGGCGGGGCGGTTCTCGCGGGATTGGTTATCATGCCGTTCAGCGGATTGATTAGAAATCAACTGGATTTGCCGTATTTAACGCCCGGTATGAATATAACGGCGGCATTGTTCGCGGGCGCGGCGTTTCTATCCGCGCTGACCGGCGCCGGGGCGTCGATTTTATCCGTCCGGAGAATTTTAAAAGACGAAACCGGTCTGTTATTGCGGGAGGAGATGTAGCGCGATATGTTATACGCGGAGAATATCAGCCGCCGTTTCTTTCGGAAGACGGGCGGCGCGAATTTCTTTTTCGCTGTGAAAGACGCGGATTTTAGTTTGTCTCCCGGCGTTCTGACGGAAATTACAGGCCGATCCGGAAGCGGAAAAACGACGTTATTGCATATATTAGCCGGATTGTTAAAGCCCACGACTGGAAATATAATTTTAAACGGACAGGATTTATACGCCATGAACGATGAGGAGCGCGCAAGATTTCGCAATCGCAAAATCGGCATAGCCCCGCAGAAACAGACGGCCTTGAGAAGTCTGACGGTATGGGAAAATATTTTACTGCCCTATATGCTCTATCAGGAAGAAAAAGCGGCGGATCAGACGCGGGCGGAAAATCTGATGGAACGAATGGGAATCGCGTCTCTTCGGGACGCCTATCCCAATGAATTATCCGGGGGCGAATCGCGGCGGCTGTCGATTATCCGGGCTTTGATTCGGGAGCCGGAAATTTTGCTGGCCGACGAACCGACCGGGGATTTAGATAACGAGAACACGACGGCGGTTTTGCGTCTTTTGCGGGAAATCGCGGACAGTGGAACCGCTGTATTGTTAGTGACGCATGAAAAAGAAGCGGCGGCCTACGCGGACTGTCATTTTCAAATGGACGCGGGCGTCTTGACGGAGAATAAAAAATAATAAAAAGCGATCCCTTTTCCGGGACCGCTTTTTATTTATATATTTTTTGCCTTTAAAATTACTCCCGCTCTTGCGATAGACAGATATTTTTTTCCAGCGTATTTATACGCCGAGCGAATATCGAAAGCGAAACGCGCATATTGAACTTTTTCGGGAAACCCGCGAAAAATCAGGAATTAACCGGAAAATCAGGAAAGAATGACATGATCCCCTCTGGCTTGCCCGTACATCGCGTCCGTTACCACGCCGCCCAGACCTTGGCTGATATAATCCACAAGCGCCTGTTCTATGGAAATATCCGTCTCTATTCGATTCTCAGCGATTTTCATGAGATAATAAGAATCACCGCCCGCCGCGCAGTAATTATTCGTGACAACGGCGTAAACCTCGTCCGGGTCGAAAGGCAGGCCCCGGATACTGTCTATTTTTAATCGCCGAATCGACGCGGGCCGGGCGTATCTCGACTCCGGATATAATTCCCCCGCGTCATAGGGAATCCGCGTGTCCAGCGTAAACGCGATCCCGCTGCTCTGCGGGTAACTGTTCGCGTATTCCGGCAGGCGTCCCGTACTCGCTTCCAGCGTTTCCAGCAATTCCGCGCCTGTCAGATAGACCACGGATACTGTATTAGAAAATGGAAAAGCGTTGGCGATCATGTTTCTTGTTATATTGCCCTCGTGGATACTGGCCCGGATTCCGGCGCCATTGGTAATTCCCACGATATGATTTTCGTCCGTCTCCCATTCTTCCACGGACTGTTTGGCGCTCCATATAATCGCGTCCGCGATCAGATCGCCCAGATTGGTTTCTTCCGTGCGCACGCCGGGGGCGGCTTCCCCGTTCAGCTCCGCCTCCGAACGGGCGAATATCGTGCCGTATTCCGCCTGAAAACGGGATTGAAGCTGATCCGTCGCCCTCAAAACCGTCGGGTCTTCCCGCAAATCTTCCGAGGCGACCAGCCAGCGGTCTTCTATTTTCCGCGCCGCGTCGTCAATCACCACAACCCCTATATACGCGAATTTCTCCCCGCAGGCTTGCAGGGCTTCCCCGTTCGGTCCCGATGTGATGGCGGCGTCATTGTTTCCGCCGCCCAGAGTCAAATCCAGTCCCTTTACTTTGGCGATTATATCCAAAGAACCGTATCCCACGTCGCTGCCGTCCCCGACGCTTTCTAAATTGGACAGGCAAATTACTATATCCGCGCCGGGAATCACGTCCCCATTCTCCCGAAGCGCGTCGATCTGTTCCTGTACGCGGCGGTAAACATCCCCGCGCCGCGATACGACAAGCGACAGACCGGAATCCGCTTTCGCGCTCAACAAGGCTTTCGGCGTAAGCAGCCCGAAAAATCCAACGGTCACGCCGCTTTTTGTCGTGTAACTGTAATTCCGCGAACAGAGCGTGTCCGATTCCGTTGGCGCACAGAAACGGAAACGCCGCCCGCCGCAGATTTCGTTTCATCGCGTCATAGCCATAGACAAATTCATTTCTTCCCACAGCCGCTACATCATAGCCCGTCAGATTCATCAGTTCCATAGCGGCGGCGCCTTTGTCGCTGGCGTAAATGGGCCCCGCGGAGGCGTTTCCCGCGTCAACTAAAATCACTTCCGCGCCCAGACGCTCAAATTCGCTTTTCAGCCACGCCATGCGCGGATACCCTTCCACCGCCCCGTTGACATCATTAGAGTGCAGGATTACCGTTTTGCCATGATAATCTTTCTCCGGCGGTTCTTTTATGACAACGCCTTCCGCGCCCGTGTCCGCGTATGCGCCGGTACACAGAATCATTGCGACGAAAAGCGCCAGCGGAAAATACGCGAGCGTCCGCCCGGCTTTCAAAAATCTCATACGGCTCCCCCTCTTTCAAAATTCCCGGTCTCCGTTTATTTTAATATTAAATAATATTATTAAAATTTATTTAATTTATTTAAATTATTTAATTATTGAAAGCGCAGACAGAGCATCGTAATATCGTCAAATTGCGGCGCGTCTTTCACAAAAGCGTCAATATCATGCCGTGTGCCGCGGATAATTTCATCCGGCGTCTTTTCCGCGTAGACGTTGAGGGCGTTGACCATGCGCTCTTCCCCGAACAGTTCCTGATCCCCGTTCGTCGCCTCCGTCACGCCGTCCGTATAGATAAACAGCGCGTCGCCGTGATTTAATTTTATCTCGTCCTCCCGGTAACGCAATCCCTCAAACGTCGCCAGCGGCGGGCCGTGTCTGTCTTTTACCAGCGCGAATCCCTCGCCTTTACGATAAACCGCCGGGTATTCATGCCCCGCGCTCGCGGAAATCAATTCTCCCGTCGAGATCGTCAAAATCCCCAGCCATACGGTGACAAATAATTCCGCCTCGTTGCCCTCGCAAAGCCGGTTATTCACATCCGCCAGAATTTTTCCCGGATGTAAATCCGTTCCAGCCGCCTGCGCCCGGTTTTTGAGCAGCGTCTTGGCTATAACCATGAACAGCGCGGCGGGCACGCCTTTCCCGGATACGTCCGCCATGACCAAGGCGAGATGATCTTCGTCAATCAGGAAAAAGTCATAGAAATCCCCGCCGACTTCTTTCGCCGGACTCATAGTCGCGTAAAGATCAAACTCGCTCCGTTCCGGGAAAGCCGGGAAAATGCGCGGCAGCATATCCGCCTGAATCTGCGTCGCCACGTTCAATTCCGCGCCGATACGCTCTTTTTCGGCCGATATTTTTAATAAATTCTTCATAAAGCGCTTCATATCATGAGACATGGTAATCAGCGCGTCGGACAGCGATTCCAGTTCGTCCCCCGTGTGAATATCCGGATTCCGAAGCGTCAGCGCTTCCGGATCCTCCTGTCCGTGACTGCTTTCCACAAATCCGTTGGCGGCCTGTTCCAGTTTCGTCATGGGATGAATCACGCGACGGTCGATCCAGCGATAGAGCGCGGAGAGAAACAGCGCCGCCAAGATTATAATTTCAATCAATAAAATCAAGATATACCGGAACAGGGTTTGAATAATCTCATCCATATTCAAATCCGCCGCCAGTATGGCGACCGCTTCCCCCGAAGAATCCAAAACAGGGACAAGGCCCGTATACATATAGCCGAATGTCGTCCGGTTGCGATAATAACTGACATAATCCCCGCCGCTCATGCGGTCAAGATAATAACCCGCGACATCCGGCGAATAATTCTCCCCGGTCAGGCCGCCCAGCGTCACAGAATAAAATTCCTCGTTTTCCTCCCGTTCCGCCTGTGTAACGCCCGCCATAACGTCCATCATGTTGTCCGATTCGTTCAGATTCAGCGGTTTGACGATACACACAAACGTAAAATCGTTGCTTTCTTTCAGGCGATCCAGATAATCCTGCGCGTGTTGGAACGCCGCCGATTTTTCCCCCGTTTCGATACAGGTTTTTAAATCATCCCCGTCGATTTCCGTCAGCGCCAGTTCCAGCGCGTCCCCGATGTACGTCTGATATTTCTCAATCATGCCCAGATAATACGTCACAAAGCCAAGGGCGGACAGCGTCACGCACAGCAGGACGATAAACGCCCCGCAGCCGATCAAAATACTGCGCCGAAGCGGATTCCGGTATTTTTTCATTTTTCAGACAACTCCTTTTGATTTAATTTAATATCATACGAAACCGGCATGGCGAACAGCCAGCGAAACAGAGCCGGCGCCGCCGCGGCTATAATCAAATCCGCGTATTTTAAACCCCGAAAGAAAATATATTCTCTGAAAATATTCAGCGCCTTATTTTCTTTCAATCGTTTTTGAATCACTTCCAATATTTTTGCGATTCTCCTTCAGACAATCCGTCATCATGAAAGCCGCCGTACTCTTTCCAGCGCGTCGGGGCGGCGTAGATCGTGTGAATCCCGTCGCCGCTGAGCAGTTCCGGAATTAATATACAGCCCATTTGAAACGCGTTTTTATGCGCTTTTTTGCATTTTCGATAAGAATCCGTTTCATCGACGCTGTCCACCTGCAGAATATGGCGCGAGTCAAACAAATAAAACGGCAGCGCGGGCATGGAAATATAATCTTTGACAGGCTCCAGTTTTTCCGGCAGACGCGTCAGACTGCGCAAAACTTTGCCCCGTTCGATATAGGCGGCGCGTTTTTCATACCAGATTTTCAGCGCGTCCCGGTCTCCCCCGTGAACACAGTAAAATTTTTTAATTTGAAAATACGCCTGTAATTTTTCGACGGCGTCCAGATAAAAGCCCGTAATTTGTCCTGTAATCCCGTCAAAATCCTCCAGCGCCCGTTCCCGGATTGTTTCCGGGACAGATTCCAGCGCGGCGGTTAAATATTTGCGATATGACATATCAGGAATGGGAATGACCAGCGATCCGCCAAGGGCGGCGGCGATCTCAAACGGATACGCAGGTTCAAATATTCCTGCGGCGTCAGTCCTTCTTTTTCCTGCCGGAAAGAAATCCGCTCCGTCTGTCCGCCGTTTATTCTGAGATAATCCGCCAGACTTTCCATCTCCGAAAATCCCGCCGAACCGCTAATATCTTTCGTGTGCAGATAGGCTTTGCCGCTGGCATAGTCAAAAAGGCGCGTCTCCCCGTTTTTCAGGAAAACCGATACGCTGACTTCATGTTCCCCGAACAGGCACGGGCCGCCTTCCACGGCGATCTCTTCCCCGCGTTCCCGCGCCGCCATTAAAATATCCAGATTGCCTGTAAAATACGGCATTTTTTCCCTGCTCGCGTATCTTACATTTTCAAAAGGCGGGAACGCTTTTACCGTCTGTTTAAAATCCATAACGTCCGCGCATTCTTTAAATCGCAATTTTCCGCCGTTCCATTCATAAAAATCCCCGGAAATCAACCGAAAATCCAGCGCGTCAGGATTGGAAGCCGCGTAATCCGTTTCTTCCGGTTTTCGGCCTTTCCGGGCGATCATTTCTCTGATTGTATATTCCACAATAAAATTCCTCTTTTCTATCCCGTTTCCGTAAACAATTTCCCTAAAACATTGTTGTATTATCTATATTATAATATATATTTCTAAAATAATTTGTTAAATATTCGTTAATATTCGTCAAGTATATAATATATAATATATATTATATCAGATTAATATTTCAAATTTTTATCCATCCTGTCATCTTCATCTCCTGTCGCGGAGAGTCCACGCTCTCGCGCCGTCCGCCGCTCAAGCGCTCTTTTTCAAATCAGGTTTCTCGCGTCGGGAAAACCGGCGATATAGGCATAACAAACCAAAACGGACGGAATATTCCTCGTCCGCGGCTGTAAAAACTTTTGTGGAGCGATATATTCCACGAAAACGCCATTCAAAATTTTCAGAATTAAAATATTTTAATTTTATAAATTTATTGAAAATATGTCAATATGGAAGCTCGAAATTCCGCTGAATATACAAAAACGATATTGTTTATTAATATTATTTTATTCATTTTCCCTTTACTTTCAAATCAATATGGCTTTCACAGTCAAGTTTGTGAAATACGGATTTGACAGAAAATCCGCCGGATAAAAATCAAATCGCAATCGGAGTGGAAATAGATAAAATTATAAAAATAAAAAATCCTGTTTTTGTGCATTTAGCGGAATTTTCAATCTCACTATTGACAGATTTTTTCTGAAAATATATAATTTAATAGATTAAATAGTAATTTAAACGGCTGAAATATTGAATGCGTTTAAACGCGTTTATCTGTATATTGGCTGTTTTTTGTATATATAAAGCTAAACGCGTGAAGGAGCAAAGAGCGTTCAAAATGGAAAAGTTTAACACGAAAGTCCTTCCGGGATTTATGGAGCTTTTGCCGGAAGAACAGATTGAGTTTGACAGAATCAAATCAATCATTATGGAAACCTATCAGCAATTCGGCTTTACCGCCTTGGATACGCCCGCGATTGAACGCCGGAAAACCCTCTTGGCAAAGGGCGGCGGGGAAACCGAAAAACAGATTTACAGCGTTGAAAACGCGAGAGGCGGCGGAAATGAGGACGGTTCCGTGAAAACCGATCTGTCGTTGCGCTTTGACTTGACGGTTCCATTGGCCAGATATGTGGCGGAGCATTTTAATAATCTCTCTTTTCCGTTCCGCAGATGCCATATTGCTAAAGTATATCGCGGAGAAAGACCGCAAAAAGGTCGATTCCGTGAATTTTATCAATGCGATATTGATATTATCGGCAAAGACAAGCTCAGTATACGATATGACGCTGAAATCCCGTATATTATCTATCAGATATTCAAGAAGCTGAATTTTGGCAAATTCACAATTCGGATGAATAATCGCAAATTATTAAGCGGTCTGATCGCGTCGCTCCATACGGACGCCAGCGTCGCGGAAATTCTGCGAATTATTGATAAAGTTGAGAAAGTCACGCGAAAAGATTTTGTCAATATGTTATACGAACTGGGTCTGACCGGCGATATGGTTGACACGTTGCTCCGGTTTATCGCAATCAAAGGGACTTCCAATGAAGTAATCACGCGGCTGCGCGGTCTTGGGATTCATGGCGCGCTCTATGAGACCGGCATTGACGAATTGGAAACCGTAACCGGTCTTTTGAGCGAAATGGGCGCGGATCCGGCATATTTCACGATTGATTTATCGATTGCGAGAGGATTGGATTACTACACGGGAACCGTCTATGAAACGACGCTGGATGATTATCCGAAAATCGGCTCCGTGTGTTCCGGCGGTCGTTACGATGATTTGGCGTCGTTTTATACGAGTGAGAAACTGCCGGGAGTCGGCATTTCCATCGGATTGACGCGGCTTTTTTATCAACTGCGGGAAATCGGTCTGATTAACGCCGCGCATAAGACTATAGCGCAAGTAATTATCATTCCCATGGGCGATGAGAATATCCCCGCGGCTTTGAAAATAGCGCGTGACTTGCGAGAATCGCGCTTGCGGGTGGATGTCTTGTTGGAATCGCTCACGATGAAAAAGAAATTCCAATATGTAAGCAGGAAAGACGCTAAATTTACGGTTGTAATCGGAAGCGATGAGGAAGCCTCCGGGGAAGCCGTTCTTCAATTCAAACGCGGCGGCGAGATTGTAAAAGAACGCGTGCCCGCTGATATTTTAACGGAACGCGTTCAATCCCTTGCCGAAAAAGACGAATAAACGCATGAAAGAATATAAATATCAGATATTTATCCCCGGCGGCAATGATACCGCGCTTGTTTTTGGATTAGAACCGGACGCCCGGCGTCGCAAAGAAATCAATGACGCTATCATGAAAAGATTTCCCCATGTGGAACAGGTGGGATTTTTATCTGATCTTGATCTATCTCATAAAAATGAGCGTCCCCAGCTTTTCATGGCCGGCGGCGAGTTTTGCGGGAACGCGACACGAAGCGCCGCTTGGCGTTATTTAAACGGTCAGCCCGGAGAAATTTATATCAAATCGTCCGGCGTAAAAACGCCTTTACGCGCCGGCGTAAGCGAAAACGGCGAAGCGTGGGCGGAAATGCCTGTCAGTCATGCCTTGCGTGATATACAAGAAATCGATCAGGATTGTTTTCTTGTCCGCATGGAGGGAATATCTCATATTGTGATTATGCCGGAAAGCGCTTTAAAATATATTTCTTTTTCGGGAGATTTGAAAAAATCCGCGTTTGATATTCTAAAACGTCATAATTTGCTAAATCTTCCGGCGGCGGGCGTTATTTTTCTTGAAAATACCGCCGGAGGCGTTAAAATTCATCCATGCGTCCGCGTTTCGGCGATTGATACCATGTTTTATGAAACGGCTTGCGGGAGCGGGACTGTCGCGGCGGGTCTTGTCTTGGCTTATCTCAATCAAACAAGCGTTCGTTTGCCGCTT
>CAJOFP010000036.1:9251-14364 GCA_905233795.1 uncultured Oscillibacter sp.
ATTTTCATTTAATCTTAATTTAACAGCGCATGATAATAACATGATAATAAATCGAATCAGCGGCAAAGGGTGTGCCATTCATGGCGGGAACTTCTTACAACAGTAAAGACCAATATATTCATGAAAAAGACATGAAATTACGGCAGAGTTTTGTGCTGTGTTCTCATCTCATGAGCGTCGAGGACGCGGATATTGAAACGGATCGTGAGGGATTTCACGCGCTTCCCGATATGGGAATCGGCGTGATTGGCAAATATCGCGCTTTGCGCGATATGGAAAGCGCGACGCCTAATATTATCGTGCGCGAATCCGTTTATAAAAAACTCTGCGCGGCGGATCGGGCTATGAAGAAAAGACCCGAATATCAAACCTGTCAGCTTGTGGTCACATATGGCTATCGGAGTTTGGAAATTCAGACGGCCTTATGGAATCAGATATACGAGCAAATAAAAATGGAATACCCGGAAGAAAGCGAAAATGAAATCCGGGAAATCGTTCATACAAAAATCGCCTATCCTGAAGTGGCCGGACATCCGACGGGCGGGGCCGTCGATGTCGTGATCTATGATTTTGAAAAAGAAGCGTTTCTTGATTTCGGCACTGAAGTAGGCGATCTCACGACAACAGACGCTTATTATCAATCAGACGCCGTCTCGGAAACCGCGAAAAAACACAGAGCCGATTTGCGCGAATTTATGTGCAAACAGGGATTCGCGCCTTATGATGGCGAATGGTGGCATTTTTCATATGGCGACAGGGAATGGGCGTATTATTACCAGCGGCGCGCCGAACGCCAGCGCCCAAATGAGGAAATTTTACCTGAAGAACGCGTCAAAGCGCTTTACAGACAGAAAAAATTTTCTCAGATTTCTGAAATCGCGCACAGTGAAAAATATAGATTAAGCAAAGAAATAAAAGAAGAGACGCGCATTCGCCTTGCCGTACAAAAAGACGGAAGATTAACGGAAGAGACTTTGTCGATTCTGGAACGCTCCGGCATTGAATTGACCAGAGGCAAACGCGGATTTCTCTCGCAGGCGGGGAATTTCCCGCTGGACGTGTTATTCGTGCGTGATGATGATATTCCGAATCTGGTGGAAGCGGGCGTGGCCGATTTAGGCATTGTGGGTCAAAATGTCTATTGGGAAAACAGAAGCGCGGGCGCGCCCGGCAGTGGCATTGTAGGCGAAAATTTCTCTTGGGCCGGAAAGAGCAAAAGCGTTATTGAACGCGAATTAGGCTTCGGAAAATGTTTTCTCGGATTGGCCGTTCCCAAATCATCCGGCATGAAAGCCCTGAAAGATTTAGTCGGCAAGAGAATCGCTACTTCTTATCATAATCTTACGGAGCAGTTTCTGGAAGTCCACGGATTGAAAGATCAGGTTGAAATTATTGATATTGCCGGTTCCGTCGAAGTCGCGCCTTTGATTAATTACGCGGACGCGATTATTGACTTAGTCTCTACCGGCAGTTCTTTGAAGCAAAATAATCTGATATTGCTGAATAATATTCATATACTTGATTCGCAATCCATCCTGATTTCCAATCGCGTGTCGGGAAATGACAGGGAAAAGCGCAAAATCATAGATCGTTTGCTTGAGAGAATAGACAGTTATCTTCTCGCTAAAAAATATAAACGCGTTGTCATGAACGCGCCCGCTGTAAATCGGGCTGAAATCTGTGATATTCTCGCGGGTCTCGCGGATGTAAAAGATTTGAGCGATGATGATTCATGCAATGAGGAACTTCGCGCCATGCGGGATTGTCAAAATCCGCTTGCGATTGGGATTCCTGTTGTCCTGCCGTCTTATGGCTTTGAAAACTGGGACACGATTCAGGTTATTATGAAATTATCTGATCTTTGGAGAATTACGCCTGAATTGAAAAAACTCCGGGTCTGCAATATTTTATTTTACGATATTGAAGGCCTTATCAATTTTGAATAAATTTCATGAAATAAACCATCCGTCCGCCGTCATCGCCGACAGCGGGCGGATGTTGATTTCATTTCGTATAAATTATTATAAATTATAAATCTCCCGGAAAATAAATGCCGGCGGCCTTTCTGACAGTTTCTATACACCGGATTGTATCCAGCGTCACGCGGCGGCGTTCCCGGAACGCGTCTCTGTTTTCAGAAAGCAATAATTTTGTGAAATCTTGTATTTCATAATACCAGCGGCTTGGATTTGATTGCTCATTCAGCGTTCTATCCGATGTTTTTGTGACTGTCCTGATCTCCCGCAGACCGTTGCCGCCGCCTTTGATATAAATATATCCGTTTTCGCCCTCTATCTGGAAGAAATTTTCCCCCCATGTATCTTTCGCCCCGGCGCAAAAACTGATAAAATCAGGATATTGCATCGTGACAACGCCGGAAACGTCAATCACGCCTTCCGCCGTCTGATAGCGATTGGGATGATAGACAGCGGCGTCCGGAGCCCCAAACAGGGCGATGTTTAAATAGATATTATAAATATTAATATCCATCAGACATCCCCCGGCATATTTCGGATTAAAAATATTCGGCAGCTCTCCGGCGATCAGTTTGTCATATCGGCTGGAATACTGGCTGTAATTGGACATCACCAGACGAACGCGCCCGATTTTGGACAGTTCCCGTTTTAATATCTTATAATTTGGCAGAAAAGACGTGGGAACGGCTTCATATAAGAAAAGCCCTTTTGATTCCGCGAGATTGAAAAGCTCTTCCGCCTGATCCGCTCTGGTGCAGAACGGCTTTTCACAGAGAACATGTTTTCCGGCTTCCAACGCTTTTTTGGTCTGTTCATAATGCAAAAGATTCGGCGTCGCTATATAGACACAATTTACGTCCGTATCCGCGAAAAAGCGATCCATATCCGTATAAATTACATCCGCGCCGTATTCATCCGCCAAAGATTTCGCCCGTTCCTCCGTGCGGGAGTAAACCGCCGCGAGAGAGATGCCGTCGGTTTCTTTTACGCCGTCCAGAACGGAACGCGCAATCACGCCGGATCCGATTGTGCCCAGTCTGATTTCCGTCATAGTTTTTGCCTCCCGCTTCTGATAAAATTCATAAAATTATTAAAATTATTAAAATTATAATATAAACGCCATGCGCCCCGTACAGGACAAAAGCGTACAGGGCGCGTCTTGATTTTAATATTTTATTATTTTATATTTTTTATTTCGACAAATCCGCCGCCAGCGCGTCGGCGAGGGCTTTCATATCCGGTTCGTTTGAGTCCCGGAAACTGGAATTGATAGTAATGCCCTCGTCTAAAATCGTCATTTTCTTCATGCTTTCCAGCGCTTCTTTCATGAGTTTGCCGGACTGAATCGCCCAAGAGCCGTTTTCGATAATCGCGCAGGTACGATTTTGCAAATTTAACGCTTTCATATCCGCCAAGAAATTATGCATCGGCGGGAAAACGCCGAGATTGTAAGTCACGGACGCCAAAACCAGATGGCTGTATTTAAACAAATCCGAGATTAAATAACTTACATGCGTACTGGATACGTCATACATACGGGTATTTAAAATCCCGCGTTGCGCCAATTCAGCCGCTAAAATTTCCGCCGTGTTCTCCGTGTTGCCGTACATGGACGCGTAAACGATCATGACGCCCTTTTCTTCCGGTTCGTAAGAACTCCAATGCTGATATTTGTCTAATATATAGCCCAAGTCTTTGCGCCATACGGGGCCATGTAACGGGCAAATATATTTTATATCCAGACCGGCGGCCTTTTTTAATAAAGCCTGTACCTGCGGCCCGTATTTGCCGACGATATTCGTATAATATCTCCGGGCGTCGTCGATCCATTCCCGGTCAAAATCAAATTCATCGGCGAACAATTTGCCGTCCAGAGACCGGAAAGACCCGAACGCGTCGGCTGAGAATAATACGCCGTTTGTTTTATCAAACGTCACCATCGCTTCCGGCCAGTGAACCATAGGCGCGTTGACAAATACGACTTCATGTTTGCCGAAAGACTGCGTTTCGCCTTCTTTTACTTGCCGCGTTTTTTCCGGGTCCACCGGATAACCGAAATTACGCAGGAAAGTAAACGCTTTGGGCGTCATGATTAATTTCACATTCGGCCAGCGTAATAACACTTCTTCGAGAGACGCGGCGTGATCCGGTTCAACGTGATTAATTACCAGATAATCCAAATCGCGGCCATTTAAAACCGCTTTGATATTCTCAATAAACTGACGCCCCACCGCCCAGTCCGCGGTATCAAATAAAACCGTCTTTTCGTCCAGTAACACATAAGCGTTATAAGAAACGCCGTGATACAGGGGATGGATATTCTCAAACAGGGCCAAACGCCGGTCATTGCCGCCTACCCAGTAGAGATCATCCGTCACTTTGCGATAGCAATTCATCATAATACTATTGCCCCTCCATTTTTATTATTTATTATTATTTATTTTATTATTTATTATTTTTAATATTTATCGCAAGTTTACGATTGCGCGTTTATATTATTTTCCGGCTTTAATCCCGCCATTTCCCGCATATACTCCACGGGAAACGGCGGCTGCGCAATCGGCTTCATAGCGATAGACATTAATTTTATCGGGTTATCATCCGCCGCGATACGATTGGACGAAAGCCAACCGCAACGGCGGCAACGGTGAATGATCGCCCATTCGCCGTTTTTTCTTACCCAGACCGCCACGGGGTCCATAATGCCGCCGCAATCGGCGGCGCGGTCGCCCGGCTCCGTATCCAAATGCAGACTGCTTAAACAATTTGAGAATATAACCGCGCCGCAGACCTTGCAGGTAAAACTATCGTAACAGGCGTGCGTTTTATAATAATTTTTTTCGTATGCCTTACGCTTATTTTCACGATTCACGGGTTTATCCTCCTGAAATTAAATTAAAAATATAATAAAAAATATTTTTAATCTTCCGGGAGGTTTTTACGGGATTGGCGCAAACCTCCCGGTCAGCGCGCAAGTCCCAAATATAAATTAAAAAATTTCAAAAGGCGTGTCTCCTCGTTTCTTCTTATATAATTTTATATAATTAATTTTATATAATTTTATATTAAATTTTATAATTTTTATACTTCAATATCAATAAATGCGTCTTTATTTTCGCCGCAATACGGACATGTCC
>CAJOFP010000037.1 GCA_905233795.1 uncultured Oscillibacter sp.
CGTCGTCAAAGCCCTCAAGAGAATAACGCACATGCGGATTATTTAACGAATAAGTGAACGCGTAGGGATAAATCGTCAAACGGCGGCAGTTCGCGGGAACGCGGACTTCACCGTCTGACGGCACGGGGATATAGTTATCATCCGCCATTAAAAACGGGACGGACAAACGCACATTGCGGGCGTCGTCGGTATCGTCGAATATATTGACGCCGCTCACGCCGTTGGACGCGGCTATATATAATACGCCGTCTTGGGTCACGCAACTGTAAGAATTGGCTGTGGCCGCGCAGGGTAAGCCGCATTTCGTATCGTAAAACGTGTAGTCTATTTTATTATTATTATTATTTTTATTATCCTGCAATAAATCGGCGCGTTTGACGACGTAAATGCCGTTGCTGCTTAAAACCCAGACGCGATCATTATCATCGAAATAGAGATCGAAATTATTGGAATACGGGAAATTTTTCAGCGTCGTCACGGCTTCGTCGCGCATATAAGCTATAGAATTGCTGGTAATAATCCAGAATAAATCCGGGTCTTTCGGGTCGCGCAGGATACGCAAAATGACTTCTGAAGATAAGCCGTTTTCGCGGCCCACACGGGAAATTTTACCATTTTCCACGACATAAATGCCGTCGCCGTCGCTTCCGAAATAAAGACGCCCGTCTAAATTTTCCTCAATGCAGAGAACTTCCATATTGCTGATTCCCTGCGCGTTATTATAAGTAGCGATAATTTCGCCGTCCTGAATTAAATTTACCCCGGCGTTCGTCGCCACGGCGATTTTGCCGTCTTGCAGTTCGAGAATCATGCGGGCGCGGTTGGACGCGAGGCCGTTTTGCGTATTATAAATTTTATATTCCCCGCTGTCGGCGCGATAACAAATCAAGCCGTAATCGCTGTTTGTGCATAACCAGAGCGCGCCGGAACTGTCGGCGCGGATACAGCGGATTCTTACGCCCTGTAACAAATCCGTCAAGTCATTTTCGACGGATTGAAATTCTTGATTTAATACAATCAAGCCGGTATCCGTGCCGATATAGAGAAAATCGCCGTGAACGCAAGTCGTATTGACGACATGGGGCGCGAGGTCGGCGATATTAAAAATATCCGTGAAGCGATTGGGGACGATTTTCATTAAACCCTGTCTGGACGACGTAAACCAGAGATTTCCCTCGTAATCGGCTATAATATGATCGACGGAATTTGTCATGGGCAAGTCGCGCATTTGCGTATAACTCAAATCCTGATCCAGATAGCCAATGCCGTTATCGGCGCAGAGCCAGATTAAATTATCAATTTTCCGTATGCTGTTGATTTGCTTTAACGGTTCTACGGAAATGACGCGGCTGTCTTGCATTTTATTCGATAAATCGCCGTGAATGACGGTTGAATTTTGGGTGCCGAGATAGACGAAGCCGGGACGATCCGGGTCGGGCAGGAGCGTATTAATCACGCCAAGTCCCAGAAATTCCGCGTCGTAAAACGCGCTGACGCGCAGATTCTGAACCGTGAAAAACGCGCCGGTCAGCGTGACGCCGTAAATGGCGCCGTCCTGTCCGGGGACCAGTTCGCAGACATATTCCTGATTGATTTGCGGATCGTCCAGAACGTGCAGTATATTTTCCGGGTCAATATAAACCATGCCCATTGTGGTAGCGATTAAAATATTACCGTCCGGGTCTTCCGTGATAGATCGAACGGACGACGAGCGCAAGCCCTCTTCCCGGTCATAGAAAGTAAACTGATCGTTTTCCAGACGGCAGACGCCGCTGTCATTCGTACCGATCCAGAGGCGTTTGCGGGAATCCTCAAATAGAGAAACGACGCTGGAGACGCCGGAGGACGAGTCATAACGATGAAAAGAATTGCCGTCATATCGGATCAGGCCGCTGTAACTTCCGATCCAGAGAAATCCCTCAGACGATTGGACAACGGCATTCGCGGCGGAAGTGGGCGTCCACGTTAAAGGCGAAAACGCCGGTCACAAGAAGCGGCGATAATATAAATAAAATGAATAAAAATCCCGCGCCTGATAAAATATGGCGAACCGCGATGAAATTCCCGGCCGGCCTTTCGGATCGTTTCATATATCAAGTTCCTTTCCGCGCATATATAATATATATAATAATTATTATAAAATTATTATAATAATTTTATAAGGGAAGCCGGAACTTGTCAAGTTCAAAAGCGGGTTCTGAACGCTTATAAAACGACAATATCAGCGTGACGGAAAATCCGCCACGCTGATTATATTTTATCCGTTCAGACAGGCCGCGAAAAATCGCGCCCCAAGTCCATAAAATAAAAACGCTTATCAAACCCGCGTCCGCCGTCCGCGTTAATAAACAGCCGGGTCTTTGAGAACTACGCCGCTGTGTAACGTACTCCACGCGAAATATTGACCATGAGACGAAACCGCGAATTGACGATGGGAATCATTGCAGTGATAGCAGCGATACGTCTTGCCGGCGATACGAACATTGCCATAATCCGCCAAATCATGAATCCTATGACAGCGGGCGCAGTAAGCGCGGCAGTTCGTTTTCACCGCTTCCAGACTCGCGTCAAGACTCATTCCGCCGACGACGGATTCCATATCCTGAGCGGACAGCAAAGTCTCGTCATTTTTCTTCTCTTCCACAAAGATAACCTCACTTATAAAATTTAATATTATTTTTTATATATTTTTAATATTTTATAATTTTATATATTTTTATATATTTTTCTTGATTGTCAAAATATTTTGTCCGTCCCGTCTCTCATAAGAAATATCGTCCATTGTCTTTTTGACGATAAAAACGCCAAGCCCGCCGATTGGCCGGTCTTCCACGGCAAGCGTCACATCCGGGTCCTCTTTCTGTAAAGGATCGTATGGCTTGCCCTGATCCAGAAACGTAATCACCACACAGAGCGGGTCTTTCTCAAATTCCACACGAACAATTCGTCTATCGCCACGTCAATTTGCGTCCGCGTCTTTATCGGACAGTCCGCCGCGTCCAATTCCGCGTTGACAAAATCCGTCACGGCGTCAATATTCGCAATCGTCGCGTCGAGCGTCAATTCTTTCACTGTTTGGCCTCCTTATCGCGCGTCGATCCGAGTCTTATCCGAAACGCGATTTAAATAAATAAATTTAAGCGCGATTTCCGGAAATCATCAGACCGCGCCGTTATCCGTCATGATATTTTTTTATAAATCACCATTTCCACGGCGTTTCCATTGATAAATATTTTGACCTCGTCCGCCAGATTCGCCACAATGGATTTTTCCAATTCGTCCCATTCCTCCGCCTTGTCCGGACTGTTCTCCTCCGCCTTTACTGATTCCCTGTACTGTTCCAATGACCAGCTTGTCACGGAGATCATGGCGAGTTTCATGGGATCATCCGTCATATCAAATCCGTCATACTGTAATCCGCTTTCGTAATAATTCGGCGGAGACAGATCATCCGGCGCGAGCATCGACTCGAATATATCCCTGATTTTTCCCATAATCCCTTTCGCCGCGGAATTTTTCCCGCTGGTGGATACTCTCAGCAATTCCCCGCGCTTTTCCGCGTCCATGACGGTTACCGTCTTGAGATGCAGTTCAAAAACGCCCTGTTTATTATCCTCAATCCAGAACGACGCTTCCGTCTCGCCGGTCAGCGACCGCAGCATTCCCATCATTTCCTCGCCTAAAAGGCGCAAATGCAACGCGTTTTTCTTGTCCAGCTTTTTATACGAAGCCACGTCCTCCGTCTGCCGGAGGGCTTCTTCCATTCCCTCGCCGCCGCTGGAAACGGCAATCACATCAGATTTCATAATTTTCGTTTTCCTTCCGAATCACACGCGAACGCCCGCGATTATATTTATTTATTTTATTATCCAATCTCTCTCGATAAAAAATCAGGCGGCCAGTTCTCCCCCTATTCTCAAGAGAATTGGCCGCGCTTTCATCATCTTAAGCAATCGTCAGAATATCCGCGAAGCCCGTGACATCAAAAATTTCCATAATCGCGGCGCCGACATTCGTCAGCGTCATACCGCCCCGGCGTCCCATCACTTTTTGCGTGGACAATAAAACCCGCAGACCGGCGGAAGAGATATAATCCAGCTTCGCCATGTCTATCGTCAGCGTCTCCACGCCGTCCAACGCCGTTTTCAGTTCCGCTTCCAATTCCGGGGCCGTCATCGTGTCCAGTCTGCCCTCCAGCGCGATTGTCAACGCGTCACCGTTTTTCGTCTTGTTGATTGTCATTTCGCAAATCTCCTTTATAACAAAATATTATAATATTATTATAAATATATTATAATATATTTTATTCCCGCGCTTATCGCGGCATTTCCCGAATAATCCGGTCAATTTTCTTGGCGACTTCTATAAAATCCGCTTCCTGATAGCCTTTTGTCGTCATCGCCGCGACGCCGATCCGAACCCCTGAGGTTAATTGCGGCGAACGCGTCTCATTCGGGACGCAATTTTTATTCAACGTAATGCCGTGTTTATCCAACTCATCCTGCACCGCTTTTCCGGTCAGTCCCGTGTCCGTCAAATCCAATAAAAACAAATGATTATCCGTGCCGCCCGTCACGACGTGATAGCCCATTTCCAGAAACGCGTTGCACATCGCTTTGCAATTTCTTATAATCTGATGTCCGTACTCGGCGAACTCCGGCGTCAACGCCTCTTCAGCCGCGATCGCTTTTCCCGCGATTACATGTTCCAACGGTCCGCCCTGACATCCCGGAAAGACCGCGCCGTCCACTTTTTTCGCCAGTTCCGGCTTGCAGAATATCAAACCGCCTCGCGGTCCTCTTAACGTCTTATGCGTCGTCGTGGTAATTATATCCGCCAATCCGAACGGCGACGGATGATCCCCAGACGCGACCAGTCCCGCGATATGCGCCATGTCTACCATGAAATACGCGCCCACTTCCCGCGCGATTTTATAAAATCTCTCAAAATCCAAAATCCGGCTGTACGCTGAAGCCCCGGCAAGAATCAAATTCGGCTTTTCCTCACGCGCCAGTTTTTCCACGTCATTCATATCAATCCGGCCCGACGCGTCCAAGCTGTAAAATATCATATTATATAATTTTCCGCTGAAATTGACCGGCGATCCGTGCGTCAAATGCGCGCCGTCATTCAAATTCATAGACAAAATTTTATCGCCCGGTTTCAAAACGCTCATGTAAGCCGCCAAATTCGCCGATGATCCGCTGTGGGGCTGCACATTGACGTGATAATCCGTGTGAAACACTTTTCGCCATGTTTCGCAACAATACTCTTCCAATTCGTTCACGACTTCACAGCCGCCGTAATATCTCCCCCGATTGCCCGACACGCGCTCCGTCGGATACCCCTCGGCGTATTTATTCGTCAAGCAAGACCCCACGGCCCGCATGACATTCTCACTGACAAAATTTTCACTTGCGATCAATTCCACCGTGGAATCCTGACGGCGTTGTTCCCTCTCTATAAAATCAAATACTTTCGATTTTAATCGCATTCCAAAATACCATCCTTATTTATTATAAACAAACGCCGTTACAAATCTTACGGCATTCTTATTTTATTATAAAATATCCGCCGCCCGATTGCAAGTCAAGTTCGTCATCTTCACAAATTTTTATTTTATCAACGCAAAATTTTGATAATTTTCATAAGCATATTTATACAATACGCACAAAACAAAATCTAATCTATTTATATAAATTAATTTTTTAAATTAATATAAAAACATGGCGTCGCCGAATGAGAAAAAGCGATAGCGTTTTTCAACCGCTTCCCGATACGCCGCTAATATATTCTCACGTCCGGCGAACGCGCTCACTAACATTAAAAGCGTACTTTCCGGCAAATGAAAATTCGTGATTGAGCCGTCCGTAATTTTAAATTGATACCCCGGATAGATATAAATACCCGTCCAGCCCGCGCCCGGATTTAAAATCCCGTTTTCGTCCGCCCACGTTTCCAGCGTCCTGCAGGATGTCGTTCCCGCGCAGATACAGCGTCCCCCGGCGGCGCGGGTGTGATTTACCAAATCCGCCGTCTCTTGCGATACCATACAAAATTCCTTGTGCATTTCATGTTCCGTCAAATCCGCTTCCCGCACGGGTCTGAACGTCCCAAGCCCTACATGAAGCGTCACATAACCGATTTGAACGCCTTTTTCCTGTATTTTATTCAACAATTCCGGCGTGAAATGTAATCCCGCCGTCGGCGCCGCCGCGCTCCCCGGCGATTTCGCGTATACTGTCTGATAACGCTCCCGGTTTTGCAATTCCGCGTGAATATACGGCGGCAACGGCATTTTACCCAGTTCCTCCAGAATTTCCAGAAAAATACCGTCATATATAAATTTTATTAATCTATTTCCGCCGTCCGCGATTTCTAAAATCTCCGCCCGCAATTCACCGCCGCCAAATATTAAACGCGTTCCGGGTCTCATACGGCGTCCGGGTCGGACCAGACATTCCCAAATATTACCGCCCTTGTCATTTAACAACAGCAATTCACACGCGCCGCCGCCCGGCAGTCTCTGACCGATTAACCGCGCCGGAAGTACCCGACTGTCATTTAAAATCAAACAATCGCCGGGATTTAAAAATTTTATTAAATTATAAAAATAATCATGACCGATTTCGCCGTTTGATTTATTTAACAGCATTAATCTTGACGCGTCGCGTTTTTCCAACGGCGTCTGCGCGATTAACTCCGGCGGTAAATCATAATAAAAATCTTTCGTGTTCATTGCGTTGACTTTTCCTTCCATTTGATACTTACGAGGTGGACGAGGCGGCTGTTTTGCCTGTCGGCGCGGTTACTGCGTCAGCAATACTTTGAAATTGTTTCATATCTATGCCTGTATATTCCGCAACTTTTGCCCAAAACTGAGTGGCAAGCGTTACTGATTCCGCACTATACATTTTCTTCTGAAACTTTGTCGCGTCAAAAAAATACGGTTTAGTATTAGTTCCAGCTTTTTCATCGAGTGTTGTCTGATAAGTATCTTTTAATATTGCAAGCCTTAAATTCATTCTAATGTCAGTATCGTTTACAAATTCTTCCATCATGATATAGTACATCTCTAAAGTATAATACATATCATCTATTTCATCCATATTTTTATCTTGATTAAAAAATTTAAACGTATCTCGGTCCAGCTGTAGATAATTGCTTTGATTTATTTCAACATTAGTTAAATTATCAGTAGATCCGGACGCCGATCTTGTAGGGTATAGATATGTTTTATTATCTGTATTGTCATACAATTTAGCAAAAAGTTTAAACGGATCGGCTTTGATTGTGTAATTCGGATTCACCCAGCCGCAACACACATTGCCGTCCCGGTCTCCCGTTACCATAATCACACAGTCACGCACGTCCAAATTGCCGTTATATTTAATCCCGTTTTCCGTCCAAAGTCCCAGCCCGTTGACTTTAGTTCCTTTGCCATACCCCTGAAGTGTATTTTGCGCCACCTTACCGTCTGAAGTAAGTACCACCCATTCCAGCAATTCGCCCGTTTGTATATTATAAAATTTCCGTGATATTTGTTTATTTGTAACCGGATTTGTGATAAAATACGCCACGCCCGCGCTTAACGCCTGACGCAAATGCGCCAAGTCCACAGCCTCCCGCGCTTTTTCCAGTTGCGTATTCAAAACCGGAATCGCCACGCCGACTAATACGCCGATAATCGCCACCACTACAAGCAATTCGGCAAGCGTAAAACCTTTTCGACGCTGTTTGTTCTGTCTGTCTCTTTCACGCATACGGGTTCCCCCTTACAGCATATCCCCGCGCCTGTTATTTTACGTTTATCTTACTTTTATATGTAATATTTAATATATATTTATCCGCTTGACGAAATCAAAAACTTGCGCTATAATGATAGTTTAGTAAAAAAATACCAATTCAAGCGTATTTTTTTCAAATACGGGCATATTATACAATACGGCGTCGGATAACGCAAGAACTGTTTTGTATTTTTTACGAAAAATTTAAAAATATAAAAAAATATAAACGCGTTTTTTTATTCGGACGCCGGAGAGAAATTCCCGGAAATTTTCAAGGAGATTGTTGATTATGAGAGAATATAAAGCGGGCGTCATCGGCGGAACCGGTATGGTCGGACAGCGTTTTATTACGCTTCTGGCGAAACATCCGTGGTTTAAATTGACCGTTATCGCGGCGAGCGGACGCAGCGCGGGGAAAACGTATGAGGAAGCCGTGGCGAATCGGTGGGCGATGAAAGAGGATTTACCTGAAATCGCCAAAAATATAATTGTACTGGACGCGGAGAAAGACGCGGAAAAAATCGCCGGACAGGTCGATTTTTGTTTCTGCGCCGTGGATATGCCGAAAGAGCAGATTAAAAATCTTGAGGAAAAATACGCCAAATTAGAATGTCCGATTGTGTCGAACAATTCCGCCAATCGCTGGACTGAAGATGTCCCGATGGTCATACCGGAATTGAATCCGGAGCATTTAAATATTATCGAGGCGCAAAAGCGGCGTCTTGGGACAAAACGCGGATTTATCGCCGTCAAATCGAATTGCTCGATTCAGTCTTATACGCCCGCGTTACACCCGTTATTGAAATACGGCGTCGAACGGGTTTTGGCGTGTACCTATCAGGCGATTTCCGGCGCGGGCAAGACGTTTGAACGCTGGCCCGAAATGATTGATAATTTAATCCCGTATATTGGCGGCGAGGAAGAGAAAAGCGAACAGGAGCCTTTAAAAGTCTGGGGGCATATTGAAAACAATCAAATTATCAAAGCGAACGCGCCGGAAATCACAACGCAATGTTTACGCGTTCCGGTATCCGACGGCCACACGGCGGCGGTGTTCGTCAAGTTCCGGGATAAAAATACTATGCCGAGTATCGAACAAATCAAAACCGAGTGGGCGAATTTTAAAGGCCGTCCGCAGGAATTAAATCTGCCGTCCGCGCCGAAACAGTTTTTGCGTTATTTTGAAGAGCCGGATCGTCCGCAGGCGCGTCTTGACCGTGATTTAGAGGGCGGCATGGCGATTTCTCTGGGGCGTCTGCGTCCCGACACGCAATATGATTATAAATTCGTCGGTTTAAGTCATAACACGTTGCGCGGCGCGGCTGGCGGCGGCGTATTATTGGCCGAGTTATTATGCGCCGAGGGCTATTTCGACGCGAAATAAAAATATAAATTAATATAATTTTCATATATAATTTTCAGATTTTTCATATAATTATAT
>CAJOFP010000038.1 GCA_905233795.1 uncultured Oscillibacter sp.
TTTTCACCCGGATTTTCAGGATTATTTTCCGGCGGATTTTGATTCTCGCCCGGATTTTCAGGATTATTTTCCGGCGGATTTTGATTTTCATCCGGCTTTTCAGGATTTATATTTATATTTTCCGGCGGTTCGATTTTCTCGGAAATCATATGGGATTTCTTCGCCGGGGGTTCGATTCCATCCGGCTGTGACGGTCTGAAATCATACGCGCCGTTATTCAATCCGGCGTTATTATTTTTATTTAAATTTGACGCCGTGGACGCGTAAGGATTCTCGACTTCGGACGGGTCACGTCCCTCTATAATCGCTATCATCTCGCCGCCTGTAATCGTTTCTTTTTCGAGTAAATACGCCACGACTTTGTCCATGTCGTCCCGGTTTTCCCGGATTGTCTCAACGGCGGATTGATAGCACTGGTCTAAAATTACTTTTACGGCGCGATCCATCGCGGCGGCGGTATCCTGCGCGACATCCATCCCGTAACCGCCGTCCAAATACTGTGTGCGTCTGGACGCCAAAGCCATCATGCCGAACTCGTCACTCATGCCGAACATGGCGACCATATTGCGGGCGATTCCCGTGGCGTCCTGTATATCCTGCGCCGCGCCGTTCGTCATGGTATTCATCACGACTTCCTCAGCGGCGCGTCCGCCCATTGAAACCGTGATTTTCGCCATCAATTCATCTTTTGTGCGCAATTCGGTCTTGTCTTCCTCCGGCATTAACAGCGTGTAACCCAGACTGCCTTGCGTATGCGGAACAATCGTGATTTTCTGTACGGGTTCCGTATTTTTCTGTCGATAAGCGACCATCGCGTGGCCGACTTCGTGATAAGCGACAAGTTTCTTTTCAAATTCAGTCAATACGCTGCCTTTTTTCTCCGTACCGGCTATGACAAGTTCAAACGCCGCCAATAAATCTTCCTGATTGACCAGTTTTCTGCCTTTACGGACGGCGCGTAACGCCGCTTCGTTGACCAGATTCGCCAAATCCGCGCCGACTGTCCCGGCGGTGGCCAGCGCGACTTTTTTCAAGTCCACGTCCTCGCCTAATTTAATATTTCTCGTATGCACTTGCAACGTCGCCAAGCGTCCCGCCAAATTCGGCCTGTCGATCACGATTCGCCGGTCAAATCGTCCCGGACGCAATAACGCCTGATCCAATACCTCCGGTCTGTTCGTGGCGGCAAGTAATATAATGCCTTTTGTGGGGTCAAAACCGTCCATTTCGGCCAAGAGCTGGTTTAACGTCTGTTCGCGCTCGTCATTGCCGCCCATGCGATTGTCTCTTGACTTGCCTATTGTATCAATTTCGTCGATAAAGACAATACAGGGCGCGACTTTTCCGGCTTCTTTGAATAAATCCCGCACGCGGCTCGCGCCGACGCCGACAAACATTTCAACGAAATCAGAACCGGAAATCGAGAAAAACGGCACGCCCGCTTCCCCCGCGACGGCTTTTGCCAAAAGCGTTTTACCTGTACCCGGAGGGCCGACCAGTAAAGCGCCTTTGGGCAGTTTCGCGCCGATTTCCGTATATTTCCCCGGATTGTGCAGGAAATCTATAATTTCCGTGACGGACTCTTTCGCCTCATCCTGTCCGGCGACGTCTGAAAAATATACTCCGGTTGATTTTTCCATATAAACTTTCGCGTTTGATTTTCCGACGCCGCCTATACCGCCGATTCCGCCGCGTTTCGCCATCCAGTTCATAAAGAACGAAAGGCCAAGAATCATCACGATAAAGGGCAGAAGATTGACAAGAATAATCAAAACGGGATTCATCGGCGCCTGATAATCCTCGTTAATACGAATATCGCCGCCGCAATCGCGCAAAAATCTCAATGTCGCGTCGTTCGATTCCACTTGGACGGTAAATAAACGCAGTTCAGACCGTCGTTCCTGACCGTCCGCGCCGGTGTGGCTGTACAAAGCCCGCGTATGATTATAATTATTATTATAATCATTATTTTCCGCGTTGTCGCTCTCCCGCGCTACGCGTGTATAAACCTCATCGTTTTTCGCCGTAAACGCGTAATTTTCCGCCGGGAGTATCATTAAAATACGCTCTTCGTTATCAAAATCCACGGACTCTATTTTCTTATCTTCCGCCATGCGTAAAAATTCGCTGTATTCAATTTCAATCGACGACGATTGCCGGGTGGTATTATTCATATAATTGCCCGCGTAGCCGATTAAAATAGTCAATACCAACGCCCAGCCGACTAACTGAAACGCGCCGCGCATATTATTGCGATTTCGATCATTTTTCGGATCATTTGGTCCTTTATTGTGATTATGATTGGGATTATTATTATTCGGATTGTTATCCATTCGATTTGGGCTCCTTTCCGTGAAAATCGAACCGCCCGTGAAAATCCGGGCTTCATCCGGGATAAATCCGGGATTAATTCCGGGAAAATCCGGCTCCGGACGATTTCACACGCCGCGAGTATATCACATTTTATCACGCGTCACAAGAAATAGAAAATCTTTTTTCGTGAAGTTTCTGTAAATTCCGCTTTTTTGCTCTCCATGTCCATGTTATGATATGTTATAATAATAAATATAAATAAATATTATAATATTTATTATAACAAATCATGAGGGTTATTATAATAAAATATATATAATAAATCTAAAAATTGAAAATATATTGAAAAAAATAAAAAATAGCGAAAAATAAAAAATCACGGAGGAATTGAAATGCGTCGTGAAAATAATCGTGAGAATAATCGCCCGGACGGACGGAGAGAAAAAGAGAAAGAAATAAAACAAGAGCGAAAACGCGAATGGAACACGCGAAAAGAGAATGAACAGGAACAAAAATTTGATACGCGTATCAAAATGAAAAAAGAGCGGGAAAGAGACCGGGAAGAGCGGGAAGCCGACAGCGACGGTATGATAGAGGGGCGGAACGCGGTCTTGGAGGCGATACGCGCCGGGGCGAATCTGGATAAAATATACTTACAAAAAGGCTTAAATGACGATAAGGCGCTTGGAAAAATCGCGTCGACGGCGCGGGCGGCGGGCGCCGTCGTTGTGGACGCTGATAAACGCAAACTGGACGCGATGAGCCGTACTCATGCCCATCAGGGCGTGATCGCGTTCATGGCGGCGCGGGCTTACGCGGATATTGACGAGTTATTCCGGCGCGCCGAACTGCGCAACGAAGCGCCTTTATTTGTGATTTGCGACGAACTGTCAGACCCGCGCAATCTGGGGGCGGTCATTCGCACAGCGGAATGCGCGGGGGCGCATGGAGTGATTATCCCGAAACGGCGAAGCGCGGGTTTGACATCCGTGACGGCGAAAGCGTCAGCGGGCGCGATTGCGCATTTGCCCGTGGCGCGGGTGGCGAATATACCCATTTCATTATCAGACCTGAAAAAGCGCGGCTTATGGATATTCGGCGCGGATGTGTCAGGCGATACGGATTTATATCACGCGGATTTGAAACTTCCGGCGGCGATTGTCATTGGCAACGAGGGACGCGGTATGACGTCATTGGCGGCGAAACGGTGTGATTTTCTGGTAAAAATCCCCATGCTGGGGCGATTAAATTCACTGAACGCGTCAGCGGCGGCGGCTGTGATGTTATACGAAGCTGTCAGACAGAGACACGCGCAAATATAAAAAAATATAAAAATATGCGCAAGGATTGAAAATGAACCTCTCCCCTGTCCCCTCCCCTAAAAGGGGAGGGGAACGTAATGGGAAGAAATGCCGCGAATTACGTTCCCCCTCTCCTAATTTAGGAGAGGGGGACAGGGGGTGAGGTTCTTATAAAAATATAAAAAAGCGTGATGATTTTAGGAAAGGCGCGGAAAAAATGGAAGATATGGAAGATATAGGGGCGGAAGAATACACGTTAGATGAGATACTTGCGGAATACGGCGGCGGATTGGAAAAGAAGTTGACGGAGGGCGTGGAGCCGGACGCGGCGGACATGCCCCAGCCGTCGGCGTCGCTTGGCGTTTCCATACCGGTTTTAAATCCGATTCGCCCGCCGGAACCGGAAAAGCCGGAAGAAAAAAAAGACGCGAAAAATTTAAATAATAATATAGATAATATGGATAATATAGATAAAGAAAGCGCGGAAGAAAATCAGGAAGAGGCGGAGAATTTAGATAAAAAGAGTGAAAATCAGGAAAGCGCGGAAAATTTAGAGAATGATAATATAGATAAAGAAAACGCGGGAAAAAATCGGGAAAACGCGGAAAATTTAGAGAAAAAAAGCGCGGGGAAAAAAGAAATATTGCCGGATATTCCCGCGTTTGTATCGGATATGACGCCTTTGAGATCGGGAAAACGGCGTAAAAAAACGGATGAAAATTTAAATTTAGATGATAATTCGCCGATTGTGTCGGTATCGCTGGAAGAGGCGGTCGCGGAACAGGAACAGAAAAGCGGACGCGCTTTGTTTTCACGGCGTTTCCCGTGGGAGGCGCAAGGCGGGAAAAATCAAGATGAAAATGACGCGAGAAATTTAGATAATAATAATAATAATTTAGATAATAATTTAAATGAAAATGATTTTGATTTAAAAAATATAGATTTAAAAAATATAAAAGATATAAAAGAACCGGATTTGACGGAAACGGCGGAATTATATAGACAGGAATATGAACGGCGTCTGGACGGGCTTCCGGCGGCGTTGGCGGTCGCCATGATTCCCGTGTTAATCTCGCTCGCGGAATGGGCCGGATTAAATATCCCGTTTCTGACCGGAAATTGGATGACACGCGGGATATTATATATAATATGCTTATTATTTACGGGCTGGTCGTGCCGGTATGTTTTCACGGATACGCGCTGCGCGGGGGCGTTTTTATGCGGCGTCGGGGCCTGCGCCTGTATATGCGATTGCATCTCTATGCTGTTTTTGCCCGGACGCGCCGCGGCGGATTCTTACGCGGCGGCGGCGTGTCTCGCGCTGATCGCCGCCAAATGCGGGATCGCGTTGGAAAGTCGCGGCATGTATGAGACATTCAGGACGGCGGCATTAGATGACAGTCCGCCGTGGCTGATCGCCGATACGGAAAAAGGCGCCCGCAAACAGGACGGCGCGTCAACCGGATTTTATACGGCGGCGACACGAAAAAATTTTTCGTCCGTATGGCAAGCGTTGATTTCGCCGTTAATCTTGGCGGCAAGTCTGGTATTCGCGTTTTTAAGCTCAGCCGGACAGGATAGAATTTCAGACTTTTTTCTGAACTGGTCGGGGATTTTAATCGCCGGTTCGACGCTGACACTGCCGTTATGCTGGGGATTGCCGTGGGGATTATTGGCGCGCAGATTACAGAAATCCGGGTGCGCGATGGCCGGATGGCGCGGCGCGGAAAAAATTAGCAAGTCTAAAAAAATTATCGTCACGGATCGTGATTTGTTCCCCGCCGGGTCTGTAAAGCTAAACGGCATGAAAGTATATAATAAAAATATAGGCAAGGCGGTTTCTTACGCGGCGAGTATGGCGCGGGCGTCCGGGAGCGGATTGGAAAAAGTATTTGATGATTTGTTACGCGGCGAGGCCGGGAAATATCTGCCCGCCGGGAATTTCAGATTTTATCAGGAGGGCGGTTATTCGGCTGTCATACAGGGTGAGACGGTTTTATTCGGCACGGCGTCTTTTTTACGCCGTATGGGACAGCGCGTCCCGGACGGGCCGATATTTAATAACGGCATGCTGCTTGCCGCCGGTACGGAATTAATCGCCGCGTTCGCGTTGCGCTATTCGGCGTCCGAAAACGTCGATTACGCGCTTCGCATGATTCGCCGCAATCGAATTACGGTCGTATTGGCGGCGCGGGATCCGAATATTACGCCAAGTTTATTATCCCGGAAATTCCGGCGTAAAATCCGCGTCGAATATCCCAGTCTTGCGGCCCGCGTGGCTTTGAGCGAACCGGAAAATAAAAATAATAATAATTATAATTATCCAAACGCGCTTTTATTCCGTGAGGGTTTACTGCCTTACGCCGAAGCCGTGATAGGAAGTCGGCGTTTATATCACGGCGTCCGCCGGGCGACGATTTTAGGCTTGTTCGGTTCCGCCGCCGGTTTATTATTATCTTATTATCTGGTTTTTCAGGCCCGTTATAATCTTCTTACGCCTTTGACGCTGATTTTATTTTTATTATTATGGGCTCTGCCCGCGCTTCTCGCTATGGATATTATATAAATTATATAATTTATATATAAATAATTATAATGATAATATTATAACGCGCTTGACGCGTCGGCGGCTTTCTGTTAAAATAGCTTGAATTTATTTTAAATTTATTATTATTTAAAAATTTATTTTTATAATTTTTTATAATAATATTATAAATTTATAATTATTTTGAGGAG